>NZ_JBFUHV010000045.1:0-58464 GCF_056402215.1 Rhodococcus sp. P4_B6
GTCGACGGCCTCGCCCAGCAGGTGCCGCTCCAGCAGGTGCCGCTCCCGGAACCAGTCGTACGCCCGGCGGTGCAGATCGGTGATGCGCCCGGGGTGATCCCGCTCGAGGCGCTGATGAAGGATCTGGGCGAACAGGTGATGGTAGCGATACCACTGACGGTCGTCCCCCGTCCTGCCGAGGAACAGATCGCGTGCGGCGACCTGCTCGAGTCTCGCCTGCCCGTCCCGCACACCGCCCAGCGCCGACGCCAGGTCGCCGCACACCTTGTCGGGGACCGAGGTGGTGAGCATGAAGTCGAGCATGTCCGGCTCGAGAGCGTCGAGCACGTTCTCGGCGAGATACTCACCGATGGCGTCGGTCCCCGTCCGCAGCTGTTCGATCAGGTTCTCCGGACTCCCGGCTTCGCGCAACGACAGTGAGGCCAGCTGCAGTGCCGCGATCCAGCCGTCGGTCGATTCCCGGAGTTGCTCGATCTCGGTGTCCTTCAGCGGAACCTGCACCCGGTCCGCCAGGAAGTTCTGTGATTCACCGAAGTCGAAACACAGGTCTTCGGAGGCTATTTCGTTGAGTTCGTCGAGCACCCGCATCCGGCTCAGGGGCAGCCCCGACCTGTTCCTGCTCGCGACGACGATCTTCAGGTGGTGACAGCCGTTGTCGAGCAGGAACGTCATCGCCTCGATCGGCTCGGAGTCGGAGATGCGATGCCAGTCGTCGATCACGACTACGAGCGCCTGCGCGCTGTCGTGAAGCCGGTTGATCAGCGACGTGAGGACGAACCGTTCGACCGCGTCCCCGTGCTCTTCCAGGGATTGCCCCAGGTCGGTGACGACATCCGGGCGGACCCGCCGGATCGCCTCGACCAGATGGGAGAGGAACCACACCACGTTGTTGTCGTCCCGGTCCACGGTCAGCCACGCGACCGCGGTCCCGGCCTCGACCAGGTCGTCGCGCCACTGGGCGACGAGACTGCTCTTGCCGAACCCGGCAGGCGCGTGGACGAGTGTCAGCCTGCGGTCCCGTCCCGCGCGCAAATCGGCGAGCAGCCGGCGGCGAGGCACGAGCTGCCGGGTAGTCGTGGGTGGGCGGAACTTCGTCACCGGCGCGGGCGGGGTCGGCGGCGTCCGCACGTTGTATGGGAGCCCGGGGCGCCGGGACGGGGTGGACTCGCCCGCATGATCGTGCGGCTGCTCGGGCGCCCGCTGAATCGGGATGTACATGTCGTCGACGGCCACACCGTTGCGACGCTCGACGGCGCGGAGCTCGTTGCCGAAGTCGGCGGCACCGCCCGGCCTGTCCTCGACCGCGCGGGCCATGGCATGTTCGACTGCGCTGCACACGTCGTCGGGGATTCCGGCGTCCCGCAGGTCGGGGACCGCCTGCGTGGAGATCCGCAGGAACTGACCGACGACCTGTTCACCGCTGCGGCGCTCGTACGCGGCATGACCGGTCAGCGCGCAGAACAGCGTGGACCCGAGGCTGTAGACGTCCGACTCGACCGTCGGCGGCCTGCCTTCGAGTACCTCGGGCGCAGTGAACGCCGGGGAGCCGGTGATGGACCCTGCCGTCGTCTCGAATCCACCCGAGACGCGGGCGATACCGAAGTCGGTCAACTGCGGTTCGTCGTATTCGGTGAGCAGGATGTTCGCCGGTTTGACGTCGCGGTGCAGCATCCCACCGCGGTGCGCGGTCTCGAGGGCGCCGGAGATCTTGATCCCGAGCCGCAGCACCTCCTGCCACCCGAGAGGGCCCGAACGACGGATCTGCGCGTCGAGGGAACCGAACGAGTGGTACGGCATGACGAGAAACGGGCGACCGCTCCGGGTGACCCCGACCTGGTAGACCGCGACGATGTTCGGGTGCCCGGACGTCCGGCCCATCGCCCGTTGCTCCCGCACGAACCTCGTCACGTTGTCGGGATCGAGGTTCGACGTCAGGACTTTGACGGCGACCGTGCGCTCGAGATCTTCCTGCAGGCAGCGATACACGACCCCGAACCCGCCGCGGCCGATTTCCACGGCATCGTCGAACCCTGCCGCTGCCAGCTCGGACGTGATCTCCGGCTGACGCTGGGTTGCCCACGGATCGTCGTTCGCCATCGGCCTGCACCACCTCCGACACGCTCCACCCAGGATAGTCCGCGGGGACACCCGGAGATCGGGTCGTCAGTCGCGCGTCGCGGCAGGTGCACCGAGCCGCGCGGACACCGTGCGGGCCGACTCGGCGACGGTGCGGCCGAGCGAGTCGAGCATAGTGTGGGGAACCCGGAACCGGGGTGCGGACAGCATCACCGCGCCGACGAGGACGCCGCGGTGGTCGTGAACCGGCGCCGAGATGCCGACCTCCTCGATCGACGTCCGGCCGTCGTTGACGGCGTACCCGCGATCACGGATCTCGCCCAGTTCGTCGAGGTACTCGCTCACCGAGTCGGCGTCGTCCGGCCCCAGCAGCAGCCGCCGTTCGAACAGCCGCTCCACCTCGGCGCGCGGCATGTCGGACAGGAAGACCTGGATCGACGAACTCGCATACGTGTCGTATCGCGTGCCGACCGCGGCCGTGTGCTTGACCTGCTTGGGACTCGGAACCTGTTCGACGACGACGGATTCGTGGCCGTTCCACACTATCAGGGCACTCGTCTCCTCGGTCCGCCGCGTCAGGCCTTCGAGTTCGGGCAGCGCCACCCGCCGAACGTCGAGGTTCGCCAGCAACGGCCCGGCCAGGCCGATCACGCCGAGACCGAGCCGGTACCGCCCGGTCCCCTCCTCCCGTTCGACGTATCCCGCTTTCTCGAGGGTCGCGAGCATCCGGGACACACTGCTCTTGTGCAGATCGACCTTCCGCGCGATCTCGGTGACGCCGAGCACCGGTTCGGTGATCGAGAACGCCTCCAGAACGCGCAGCCCGTTGAGCAGAACCGACGGCGACGGCTTCGTGTCACCGTTCTGATCGCCGAGCTGATCGACGTCGTCCACACTCATGTCCGCTGCGCTCCTTCGACTCGGCTGGTACTTCTGCCGACCCTGCCACACCTGCGGCAGGGTCGGCGTACCGGTCAGACGCCGAGGATGTTGTGTTCGGGTCCGAACGGGAACCGGGTGATGTTCTCCGCGTCGTCCTCGCCGACGACCAGGATGTCGTGTTCGCGGTAGCCACCGGCACCAGGCATTCCCTCGGGAACCATGATCATCGGTTCCATCGACACGACCATGCCAGGTTCGAGGACGGTGTCGATGTCCTCGCGCAGCTCGAGGCCCGCCTCGCGCCCGTAGTAGTGCGAGAGCACGCCGAAGGAGTGCCCGTATCCGAACGTGCGGTTCGGCAGCAGACCCTCGGCCTCGTAGATCTCGTTCAGCTCGGCCGCGATGTCCTTGCAGACCGCGCCCGGCTTGATGAGCTCGAGGCCGCGGCGATGGACCTTGACGTTGACCTCCCACAGTCGCAGATGTTCCGCCGACGGCTCACCGTAGAACAGCGTGCGCTCGAGCGCCGTGTAGTAGCCGGCGATCATCGGGAAACAGTTCAGCGACAGGATGTCTCCGCGCTCGACGCGACGGCTGGTGGCCCAGTTGTGGGCACCGTCGGTGTTGACACCCGACTGGAACCACACCCACGTGTCGCGCAGTTCGGCGTGCGGGAAGGTGGCCGCGATCTCCCGGATCATCGCGTTCGACCCGGCAATCGCCACCTCGTACTCCGGGACGCCCTCCGTGACGGCGTCGCGGATCGCCTCGCCGCCGAGGTCGCCGATCCGGGCGCCGTGTTTGATCAGTTCGATCTCCTCGGGCGACTTCACCATGCGGTGCCGCATCGTGGCCTTGGCGACATCGGTGAACGTCATTCCCGGCAGGACCGCGGCGACGCGGGACCGCAGGTCTGGGGTGAGGTGGTCGTCCTCGACACCGAGCGTGCCGCGCGAGATACCCTGGTTCGCCAGCACCTGCTGCACTGCGTACTCGAAGTTGTCGCGTCGCCAGTCGGTGTAGACGACGTTCTCGCCGAACGTGCGCCGCCACGGCATGCCGGCGTCGATGTTGGCGGACACGGTGGTCGAGCTGTCCTGGGTGACGACGAGGGCGTAGGGGCGGCCGAACGCGGTGTAGAGGAAGTCGGAGTAGTAGTTGATGTTGTGGTAGCTGGTGAACAGCACGGCGCCGACCCCGTTGTCCGCCATGTGCTTACGCAGCGCGACGAGCCTGCGGTCCATTTCCACCGGGGAGAACGTGGGAACGACCTTCTCGCCGTTCGGGATGCTCTTGATGCGCTCCAAGTTCATGATGTTCCTTTCGAATTGCCGGCGGCATCGCGTGATGCCGCATTTCTGTGGGAGGTATGGGTGGTCAGACGTCGGCCAGGGGTCTACGGGAGGTTTCGCGGGCCATAAGCATCGAGCCCATGGCGACGAGAGCTGCGGCGACGAGATACCAGGCGGGCGCCAGTGGGCTGCCGGTGATCTCGATCAGTAGGGTGGCGACGAACGGCGCGGTGCCGCCGAACAGGGCATTGGCGGTGTTGAAGCTGAAGGCGAACCCGCTGTAGCGGACCTGGGTGGGGAAGATCTCGGACAGGAAAGTCGGGAGGGTGCCGTCGTTCATGGTGAGGAACGCGCACAGCACGATCTGGATGACGACGACACCCACGATCCCGACGGCCCCGAGCACGCTGAACAACGGGACGGTGAACACGGCGAAGCAGATCGACGCGCCTATGAGAACTCGCTTGCGGCCGAATCGATCCGAGAGCGCACCCATCCCGAAGATGAAGACGATGTAGCAGGCGAGGGCGATCGACGCGGCGACGAACGAGGCCGTGTGCCCGACGTTCAACACCTCCGACAGGTAGGTCGGCATGTAGCTGAGAATCAGGTAGAAGCCGACCGCGTTGAGGCACGTGACCCCGAACGCGATGACGATCGCACGTCGATGATGGGTGAACAGGATCGACAGCGGCGCGTTGGCCTCCACTTTCTGTTCCATTTCCTGGAACTTCGGGGTGTCCTCGAGCTTCAACCGGATGTAACGGCCGATCAGACCCATCGGCGCCGCGAGCAGGAACGGCAGCCGCCAGCCCCACCCGTTGATCTGTTCCGTCGAGAGCACCGCGGTGAGCAGTGCCGCGATCAGCGATCCGAACAGCAGTCCGGCGGCCGTGGACGCGGGCACGACACTGGTGAAGAGGCCGCGCTTGCGGTCCGGGGCGTATTCGGCGAGGAACGCCGAGGCGCCCGCGTACTCGCCGGCGGCCGAGAATCCCTGCACCATGCGGACGAGTAGCAGCAGGACCGGCGCGACGTACCCGATCTGATCGAAGCCGGGGATCAGGCCGATGCAGAACGTCGACGCCGACATGATGAGGATCGACAGCGACAGCGCGGTGCGGCGGCCGATCTTGTCCCCGAAGTGACCCCAGACCAGGCCGCCGATCGGGCGGATGACGAACGAGATAGCGAAGACGGCGAACGTGGCCAGCAGGCCCGTCGTGGGCGCGGCCTCGGGGAAGAAGACCACCGCGATAACCGTTGCGAGGTAACCGTATACGGCGTAGTCGAACCATTCGACGAAGTTGCCGACGAAGCTCGCAGCGACGACGCGCCGGAGCACTCGGGGCGAGGGGTTCACCGCGCCGGCCTCGTCCGTTTGCTGCGCAGCTGAGGGGGAATTGAGGTTTTGGGCCATGCCCACTCCTTCTCGGGGCGTCGGCGCCTGCCGACTGCGACGAATGGCATTTGTTGCTGTCAGTGCAACTGAAATTCGATTAGTGACGATATTGTGCGCACCGTCACATGTCAACGGATCACGTCGCCATTGCAATCGAATCGGGGTTGCAGAGGATGAATCGGACCTGAAACCGGAGTAAACGCGTCAAATCGGAGATCGAGCCACCTCCGTGCGCGATTCCCGGTGAAGTTCACGAGAATGCAACCCTGTTGCAACAGACGATCCGCTGCGTGGGTTCCGCAACCCCGCAGACTGTCAGTTCGAGTCGACCACACCACCGAGGTAGAGGCGCGTCGCGAGGTGCAGGGCAGCGAGCCGCGGCGAACCCGTCGGATCCTCGCCGAGCAGCGCGAAGATCTGCTCGAGCCGCTGGTACAGCGTCTGGCGCTGCACGTGCAGCCGGGCCGCCGCCTCGGTCTTGTTGCACCCGCACTGCAGGTAGACGTCCAACGTGTCGATCAGGCGGCGACCACGTTCCACACCCACCACGAGCAGCGGCCCGAGAACTTCCCGGACGAACGCGGCCAGCAACGCAGGATCGTCGATCCGCCGGACCAGGCGTTCGAGAACGAGGTCCGCGGCGACCACCGCGGTGTCGGCGATGCCCAGATCGCCCGCGAGGTCGAGCACGAACCGCGCCTCCGCCAGCGTCCCGGGCAATCCGGTCAGACCGGTGACCACCGGCCCCACCGCCACCCGGGCCTGCTCCGCCCGGGACGTCGTGCGCAACGACGCGACCAGCGCAGCGCACGACCCGGACTGGTCGTCGGCCCGGACAACGACGATCGCGTGCAACTCGTCGCCGGCCACGGATGACACCGTTCCGGCCGAGTACCGATGCAGCGTCGCATCGACAGCGGCGAGAGCCACCGGACCGTCGACCGAACGGCCGACGACCCCGACGTACGACACCCCGTCGGCCAGCCCCGCCGCGCGGGCCGCCGCAACGAGACGCTCGGGCGCAGGATTCGGCTGGCCGGCGATCCGCAGCAACGCCTGCGCGGCACGGACCGCGGCCGACGGCGGAAAGGATCGCAGGAGCGAGATCGCCAGCGCTGCCGGCGCTCGCTCGACGATCGCCTCCGCGGTGACGTGATCGGCCGGGTCGTCCGGAGACACCACGAGCGTCGCGACGCCGACACCTTGAACCGCCACCGGTACCGAGAACAGCCCCGAATCTGCAGCGGGAGCGGCGATCTCGTTCCCGAGGGCCGCGATCACGTCGCCGGCCGCGTCGAGCAGGGTCACGTCGCCGGGCAGGAGTCGCGCGAGCACCGCAAGCAACTCGTCGGGACCGCCACCGCGCGCCAGTTCCTCCGACAACGCGTGCGCGACGGCGTCACCACGACGCAGTCGCTGCACCGATTCGTTGACCAGCAGGCCGTTGATCGCCTCGGCCACCTCGACGAACGGCACGACCCCCCGCAACTCCACCACCGGCAACCCCGCCGCCGACGCCTCCTCGATCAGTTCTGCGGGGATCTGCGGCAGTTGCGTCCCGGTCTCGATGGCCACTCCGGCGACGCGGCGAGCCGACAATTCACGCACGTAACGCCGCAGTCGGTCCGGATCGGCGGACGCGAGCGCGAACCCTGCGGTCAGCAGCAGTTCGCCGCCGCGAAGAAGGTGCGCGATGTCGATGACTTCGCTCGAATGCACCCAGCGCACCGGTTGCGTCAGCAGGTGGGCGCCGACGCGAACGACGGGGCGTCCGGCAGCCAGGCTCGGGTGTGCGAGGACGTCGGCTAACGACAGCGACATGACATTCCGTTCGTTGACAACCCGATTTTATTGGCAAAGTGTAAATGGTGTGATGTGGGTCACGCACCGGAAGATGGGAAGCCCACATGGCCTCACAAAGGGAGTCCGATGGTCAAGAACATTCCCACCGACAGTCCTCACATCCACGACTTCGAAGAAGTACTGCAACCCATCCCCGAGGAAGCACGCACGACGCGTGTCTCCGGCCAGTTCTGGATCTGGGCGGGGGCGAATATCGCGCCCATCAACTGGGTTCTCGGCGCTCTCGGCATCGGTCTCGGACTCGGTCTCCGCGACACGCTCATCGTTCTTGTCGCCGGAAACATCGTCGGTATGGCACTTTTCGGCGTTTTCGTTCTCATCGGCCAGCGTACCGGCGTCACCGGCATGGTGTTGTCGCGGGCGGCGTTCGGCCGGCGCGGCGCGTATCTGCCGGCCGCAATCCAGGCCTGCCTGGCCGTCGGGTGGTGTGCCGTGAACACCTGGATCGTCCTCGACCTGGTCATGGCACTGCTCGGCAAGTTGGATCTCGTCGACCCGCACGAGCGGAACCTGGCAGCGAAGGTCCTCGTCGGAGCGGTCATCATGACGATCCAGGTGACCATCGCGTGGTTCGGGTACCGCGTCATCGCCGCATTCGAGCGCTGGACGGTTCCCCCGACACTGGCGGTACTGGTTCTGATGTCCGTCGTCGCCTGGTTCCACCTCGACATCGACTGGTCGTATGCCGGGCCCACCGGTGAAGTCCTGCACGGCGGCGCCCGGATCGCGGCCATGTCAACGGTGATGACCGTGATCGGAATCGGCTGGGGAATCACGTGGTTCACCTATGCCTGCGACTACTCACGGTTCGTGAGCCGGACGGTGTCGCGGCGCAAGCTGTACCTGACCAGCACCCTCGGTCAGTTCGTTCCCGTGGTGTGGCTCGGAGTGCTCGGCGCGAGCCTCGCCACGACCAACGGTTCCGTGGATCCGGGTGAGCTGATCGTGTCGAACTTCGGCGCGCTGGCGCTGCCGGTGCTGTTCCTCGTCATTCACGGGCCGATCGCCACCAACATCCTCAACATCTACACGTTCTCGGTCGCCGCGCAAGCCCTCGACATCAAGGTGCACCGCCGGAAGCTGAACCTGCTGGTCGGCATGTTCGCCCTGGTCGTGGTCGTCTTCTTCATCTTCCAATCGAGCCTGGCCACCGTGCTGGAGACGTGGCTGGCGGCGATCGTGGCCTGGATCGCGAGCTGGGCAGGCATCATGCTCGTCCACTACTTCCGGGTCGAGAAACGACAGATCGACGCACGCCGGATCTTCGACCCGATCGGATCTCGCCGACTGCCCGACGTCAACTGGACCACGATGGGATGCTTCGTCGCCGGAATCGCCGCGACGTGGCTGTTCATGTACGGCGCCACGAGCCTCACACAGGGCTTCGTGGCACGCGCCCTCGGCGGGCTCGACCTGTCCTGGCTGGCAGGTGGCGGAGTCGCCGCCGCCCTCTACGCAGTCCTCGGCCCCCGCGCGCACCGCCCTTACCGCATCACCGGTCAATCCCCGACACGATCGGCCGCGACCACCGACTCCCCCGACGTCCTCACCGGCAACTGACCCCCTAACACCAGGAGCACTCGTGAACAACGACTTCACATGGCCGCAGGGCCACACCGCAGCCGCCGCCTTCACTTTCGACGTCGATGCCGAATCCTGCGTCCTCGCCCACGATCCCACCTCGGCGAACCGAATGTCGCTGATGAGCCACCAGTCCTACGGGCCCCGCGTCGGCGTCCCCCGCATTCTGCGACTGCTCGAGCGCCAGGGCGTGCATGCGACGTTCTTCGTGCCGGGATTCACCGCCGAGTGTTATCCCGACACGGTTCGCGCCATCATCGACGGCGGCCACGAGGTCGGACACCACGGGTATCTGCACGAACCCATGAAGGGCCTCGACGCGGCCACCGAGGCACGCTACCTCGACCGGGGACTCGACGCGCTCGAAGAGGTCGCGGGCATCCGCCCCGTCGGCTATCGCGCACCCTGGTGGGAAATGAACTGGCACACACCCGAACTCCTCGCCGAACGAGGTTTCGTCTACGACTCCAGCCTGCTCGACGGCGACGAACCCTACCTGATGGCGACCAGCCCGGAATCGGGACGGACCCTGATCGAAATTCCCGTCGACTGGGCACTCGACGACTGGGAACAATACGCGTTCTACCCGGGTGTCACCGGCAGCGGCGTCATCGAAAGTCCCGCCAAGGTCCTCGAGATGTGGACCCTGGAAGCGGAGGCCCAGCACGCCGAAGGCGGGTGCTTCGTCCTCACGAACCACCCGTTCATCTCCGGACGGCCCTCCAAAGCAGCAGCACTGGAACGGCTCGTCGAGAACGTCAAGGCAATGGACGGAATGTGGGTGACCACCCTCGGCGAGATCGCGGCACACGCCCAGCGCGTCTGCACCGAACCCTTCACCCACACCCGATTCGAGATCCCCACCTTCCCCGACGTGCAAATCCGACGGACGCCCCCGGCCCGCGCCACACTCCGGTCCAAATCGTGATGGATCCTCAATCGTCGACCATCACCCCGTACTCGGTGGCGAGCGTCGCGAGGTCGTATTCATACCCCTGACCCACCGCGCGGAGGCGCCACCGCCCGGCGCGTCGGTAGATCTCGGCGAAATGCATCGTCCGTTCGGTCGTGCCGGCGTCCAGTACGAACGTTGCGATTGTGTGGTCCGGAGCATCCACGGTCACCGAGATCGGACCTAGTTCGCCGAAAGTACGATCGCCTCCGATCGCCGCGGATACGGACACGCACTGGTAGTCGGAGTGCAGGGCAGTCAATTCGATCCGAACTCCCTGCTCGCTGCTGCCGTCGCAGGACAATTCCACAGTGCCGTCCGCGCTCGTCGGCGAGTTGTAGAAGAGGAAGTCCTCGTCGCAACCGACTCGGCCGTCTTCGCCGAGAAGAAGCGCAACCACATCCACGTCGAACGCGTCGCCCTCGACATGGGCGCGCCACGACGCGTTGACCGTCAGCGACGTCGTCTGCGGCGGCAGGTCGATCACCTCTCCGCGTGCGAGCAACGGCGCAACCCATTGTGGTCGGATCGGTTCGAGGGACGCCACCGCCTCGACTTGCGGCACCTCGTCGCGTGGTGCCGCCGGGTCGAGTGCGGTGTTCACATCGGTGGCGGTGAGCAGCGGCAGCTGACGTGCCGAGACTCGGTCCATGCGGGGATCGAGTTCGCCACCATCGAGAACGAGGACATCGGTGACTCCCGCGGAGAGATTGACCGACGGCTTGGCACCCAGCTGCACGATTCGGGAGCGCATCAGAACGGAGTCCGAATGCGAGCCACCGACGATGAGTACTCTCCTTCCGTGCCAGGGTTTCTCGGAGGCGACAGTTTCCGGAGGTCGATACTTCCGGCCTTCGGACGGTGTGGCGGCCGCCTTCGGCTCACCCGGCATCACATGTTGCAACATCTCGCCGAGTTGCGACTCGGTCAGGACCGGGATCCCGTCCGCCACGGCGCGCCGCGCCTTTGCACTCGACGAATGCGGATCGTTGCAGACGACGACACTCGTCTGGCGGCTGACCGAATTCATGACGTCCAGGCCGGCGGCTGCCAGCCGTGCGGCGAGCGCAAGACGGGGAACATCCGTACTGCCACTGATGACCAGTTTCATGCCCTGGACCAGTCCGGTCCCGGGGTCGAGTCGACCCGGATTCCGCCACGGAGACTCCACGCGCGGAATCCGATCCGGGTACACCGCCCGCCGATCGGCGCAGCCGACGACAGGCAGAGGCAGTCGGAGAGACTCTGCCAGCGAGGCGCTGTGCGCGAAGACCTCCGTCAGCACGAGGGCATCGTCGTAGGCGTCGTGTGCCCGGTTCTGACGAACCTTCCAGTGCGCAGCCAGAGTGGACAACTTGTGGTTGGGGACGTCGATCTCGAGGCGTCGCGACAGAGCAAGGGTGCAGAGCCGCTGCCGCGTCGGCATCGTCATCCCCGCCCGCCGTATCTCGGCATCGAGGAAGCCGTAATCGAACGACGCGTTGTGCGCGACCAGCGTCCGACCGTCGAGAAGCTCCAGCAGATCTTTCGCGACCTCTTCGAAGCGAGGTGCCCCCGCCAGACGCTGTGGCGTGAGATTGTGGATATGAACCGGCCCCGGGTCGCAGCCCG
The DNA here is from genome assembly GCF_056402215.1 of Rhodococcus sp. P4_B6. Classification (NCBI taxonomy): domain Bacteria; kingdom Bacillati; phylum Actinomycetota; class Actinomycetes; order Mycobacteriales; family Nocardiaceae; genus Rhodococcus; species Rhodococcus sp. P4_B6. Next base: position 11,660 of record NZ_JBFUHV010000045.1, read on the forward strand.
GGTTGAGCAGAGTCACCAATTCTCGCTCCACCGAACCGTCTTCACGCAATGCCAACGCCGCGACGCTGAGCACTCTGTGCGTGGACGAACGAAGACCGGAGGTCTCGACGTCTACGACAAGCCAGCGGTGCCCTGTCGGCAATCGCACCGGCCGGGTCATGGTCGAGGAGGCAGATGACAGCACAGAGCGACTATAGAGCGCGTTTCTCACCGTTCTGATCGACGACACGGATATCTCCGGCTCATATCGTGCTTGATCCGAACTTCTCGGTAGTTTTCTGTTCAAGTACAGGTCGAGGGTTGTGTCATTCGCGTGAATGACACAGAGGAACATTGCGCTTCAACGACTTTCGTAGTTCGTTACCCGTTGGCTACTATTCCCACTACACCGAATGAGTTGGCCGCCGTGGCATTTCTCGACCATTCCGCGGAAGCCCTGCCCCACCCCTGAACGAGGTAAATATGAAGGCTCGACGGCTAGTTCTCGGCATCCTCGGCTGTGCCGCCATATCGATGGCGGCCGCACCTTCCGCGCAGGCGGCGACAATCTTCGATTTCCTTCCCCCGGAGATCGCGTCCCTGATTCCGAGCGGATCGGCCGACGCCGTGAACCCACTCCTGCCGCCCGCACCCGCCGCTCCGGCAGCACCCGCTCCCGCACCGCAGGTCGCACCGGCTCCGCGGGCAGCCCCCGCGCCGCAGGTGGCTCCGGCACCGCAGGCCCCCGCACCGCGGGCGGGCTACAAGAACTGCACCGAGGCCCGCAACGCCGGCGTCGCTCCGATCTACCGCGGACAGGACGGCTACGCGTCGCACCTCGACCGCGACAACGACGGCATCGCCTGCGAGTAGCCGATCACCGACCGCTCCACCCGTCTACGCTTCAACGTGCCGGTGTCGCCGTTCCCCGTGCGGCGCAGGGCGGCCGGCACTAAGTTCGGCGATGACGGTTGAGGTTCTACGCGAGGGGGCGGTCCGGCATGGGCAGGACAATTTTCAGGGCGCTGGGCGCGGTCGCGCTGGCCGGAGGTGCCGCACTTTCTGCGGGCGCAGGCACGGCCGGGGCGGACGTTCTCACCGAGATCAACGGCTGCAGGATCGTGGCGAATCCGAGCCCCGAGGACCGCACGACCTGCCCGGGCGCCGATCTGAGTTCCGCGAACCTGGCGGGCCTGAACCTGAGCTTCGCCGACCTGGCGGGCGCGAACTTGAAGCGGGCGAATCTCACCGGCACCAACTTCGCGGCCGCGGATCTGTCGCACGCCGACCTGAGTGACGCGAACATCACCGGCACGAACTTCACGGACTCGCAGCGCAACGCGGTGATCCTGTACAGCACGGACATCGACCTCTTCGGCACGATCGTCGGGGACCTGAACATCACGACCGAACCCGAATGGCCCACCGACGCCCACGAGCGCGCGCTCGCCGCGGTCGTGCCGGTGACACCGCAGGTCCCGTTGCCGTAATCCACTCCGCACCATCCACCCGGGTCGCGCTCTGCGCGGTCCGGGTTTTCGTGTGCCCGCACCCTTGACATTGGATACTGACACTATCCATTATTAGATAGTTCCAATATCCAACCTTGGGAGGCGCCAGATGACGACGATCGAACCCACCCGTTCGACGCACCACCACGACGGCGAACTGGTGGTCTTCCTGATCGGGATGACCATCAACCGGCCGTGGCGGCCCGACCTGTGGTTGCCCACTCTCGTCGCGATGCCGAAGATGCTGCGCGAACTCTCGGAGGACCCCGATTCGGGTCTGCTGGGTTACCGCCTGACATTCGAGGGGCGCGGACCGACGGTGATTCAGTACTGGAACTCCGTCGACAAGTTGTACGCCTACGCCAGTGACAGTCAGGCGAAGCACCGCCCGGCCTGGGCCGCGTTCAACCGGCGGGCCCGCAAGGCGCCCGGTGCCGTCGGCGTCTGGCACGAGACCTATCCGGTGGACCGCGCCGAGTCGATCTACGTCGGCACACCGGTGATGGGCCTGGCCCGGGCCACCACCCGTGTGCCCGTCGCACGGAAGTTCAGCGCCGCCCGCGACCGCCTGTTGCGCAGCGGTCACACCCACGAACACTGATCGACTCAGGAGACTGGCATGGAACCCTTGATCGCCCTCGTCGCCGTCACTCTGGCACTGCTCGCCGCGGGCGCGGCCGGTGTGCGCCGGTTCCGGCCGTGGCCTGTCGCCCTGCGGGGTGGGCTCGCGGCCATGTTCACACTGACCGGGATGGCCCACTTCTTCGGACTGCGTGCGGAACTCGTCGCCATGGTTCCGCCGTCCCTGCCGAACCCGGGCCTGCTGGTGACCCTGACCGGTCTGCTCGAACTGGCCGGCGCCGCGGGACTGCTGATCCGGCGCACCGCGCCGTGGGCAGCCGGGTGCCTCACCGCCCTGCTGATCCTGATGTTCCCGGCGAACGTGTACGCCGCCGCGGAAGGACTGTCGACGGGACCGTTCGAAGCGCTGATCCCCCGCACACTTCTGCAGGTCGTGTTCCTGTCGGCGACGCTCGCCGTCGTGATCTCGTCCGTGCGGGGCCGGGCTACGGAATCGCTCTCCGCAGCCCACTCGCTCGCAGCACCCGGCGCTGCACTCCCGCCCGCACCGCATCCTCGGTCCCGATGATCCGCACGTGCTTTCGCGCACGGGTGATCGCGGTGTACAGCAATTCGCGGGTCAGCAGCGAAGACGCCGCGCCGGGCAGCACCACGGTCACGGTGTCGTACTGGCTGCCCTGGCTGCGGTGAATCGTCATCGCGTACACCGTCAGCACCGCGGACAGATGCGTCGGATGCAACAGGAACGGTTCGCTGCCCCGAACGAATGCGGCGAACAGCTCATCGTCGTCCCGACGCACGATCACCCCGGTGTCGCCGTTGTAGATCTTCGTTTCGTGATCATTGGCGGTCACCATCAGCGGCTGGCCCGGATACCAGCGATCCGGGTCCAGTCGCTGCCCCGTCGACTCCCCGATCCACTCCATCGCCTGCCGCGCCCACCGCTGCACGCCGTACGGACCTTCCCGGTGCGCGCACAACAGCCGGTGTTTCTCCGAATGCTGCAGTGCAGCAATGACATCGCCGGATTCCGCGGACCCCGTGACCGCGGCAGCCGTCGCCACCACGTCCGTCCGCAGTGCGTCCAGATCTTCGGGACCATGGAACGACACCTCCGGGGCACCGCGCGACAGGATCTCCACGACCTCGTCCGGCTCGCCATCCCGCACCGCGACGGCAAGCTGGGCAATGGCGCCGCCGAAGCGCCGCCCGCGGCTGAGCCGGACCACTCCGCCCCGCAACCTGTCCCGTTCGCCCGCACTCAGGGCGGCTTCGAGTGGATCGTCGGCGGCGTCGAGGTCGTCGCCGACGATCCTGGCGAGCACCGGATTCTCGGTGCCCGACACCGGCCGGGCGACGAGATCGGCCAGGACCGCGCCCGCGTCGACGGACGTCAGCTGATCCGGGTCCCCGACGAGCACCAACTGTGTGTCCGGGCGGACGGCCTCGAGGAGCCGGCACATCATCGTCAGCGACACCATCGACGTCTCGTCGACCACGATCACGTCGTAGGGCAGGTGGTTGTTCGCGTTGTAACGGAAGCGGCTGCCGCGTCCACGCTGCCAGCCCAGCAGCCGATGCAGCGTCATCGCTTTCAGTTCGCGCGGCAATCCGAGTGCGTCGGCCTGCTCGCGCACCGATTCCTGCAACCGCGCCGCGGCCTTCCCGGTGGGTGCGGCGAGCGCGATACGCCGTCCCGGCCCGGGCTGCCTGGTCAGCAACGCCAGCACCCGGGCGACGGTGTGGGTCTTGCCCGTTCCGGGTCCGCCGACCACCACCGACGTCCATTGCGTGGCCGCGACCGCGGCCGCGATCCGTTGCCGATCCGGCGACGGAGCCGGCGCCGTGTCGTCGTGCTGGTCGCGGAACAACGCGTCCAGCCCGTCCCGCAGCGACTGCTCGTCGACGACGGGATACCCAACGGCGCGCTGGTCGAGAACCCGCCGGATGGTCGCCTCCTGCCGGAAGTACCGGTCGAGGTAGAGCAGCCCGCCCTCGGCCGTGTCGACGAGCCGCAGCGGTCGGAGCGGTCCCGCGGGACCACCCGTGACCAGCGGGCTCCGGCGCAGTGCCGCGACGACGGTGTCGTCGTCCGGCCAGGGCAGGGCGTCGAGATCGACCTCGGATTCCTCGTCGACGGTGACTTCCCGGAACCGCGTCAGGTCCAGGCACACCGAACCGGACCGGACCGCACGCACCGCCAGCGCCGTCGCCAGCACGACGTCTTCCGAGGATTCGCCGCCGAGCGCCGACAACCGCAGCGCGACGTGCACGTCCGCGGCGGCCAGGACCCCGGCCTCGTTGAAGATCCGCAGCATGCCCTTGCCGCGCTGCGCCACCTGCACCTCGGTCATCGCGCCGCCTCCGGCGTGGAGGCCGACCCGGACAGCAGGTCGGACAGCTCGGTGATCAGCGCGGCGGGCGGTGCCCAGTCGAAGACTCCGCAGCCCGGTGGCGTGCCGGGCCCGACCATCCCGCGGACGAACAGGTACTGCACACCGCCGAGGTGCACCGCCGGATCGTAGTTCGGCTGCCGCCAGCGCAGGTAGCGATGCAGCGCAACGGAATACAGCAGGGCCTGCAGTGGATAGTGCGCCCGCAGCATTTCCGCGGCCATCCTCTCGCGGGTGTAGTGCGCGGTGGTCAGGTCGCCCTGCGCGAGACGGTTGGTCTTGTAGTCGACCACGACGTACCGCGGTCCGGGCAGTCGCAGCACCGCGTCGATGCTGCCGGTGAGGTATCCGCGCAGCGGGGTCGATTCGAGTGTCTGCACGGCGTCGGCGTACGACCGGAGTGGGTCGTCGTCGGGAAGGTGGGTGCGCAGCAATCTGCCGACGCCGTCGAGCATCACGGTGAGCGACGGCGTGTCGCCGCCGGCGAGGGGCAGTTCGAAGTCGAGTTCCGCCAGCAGGTCTGCGGGTGCCAGGTCGGCGAGTGCCCCCGCGCCGAGCGGAGTGCGCAGCACCGGTACCAGCGCCGCGCCGAGCTGGGCCGGATCGACCTCCGACAGGGTCGACGCGATCACATCGCGGCAGCACCGCAGGACTTCGTCGTCCAGATCGGGTGCCGCGGTGTCGACGATCTCGAAGACGGCGTGGACGAGCGTGCCGAATGTCGCGCCGCCCGGCAGTTCGTTCATCGTCGACGGCAATCCCGCGGTGACGCCGTCCGGCGCGTGCAGTGGCGGTTCGTCCGGCTCGTCCGTCTTCTCCTCGACCTCCGCTTCACTGCCGACGGCAGGTGCGTCGTGTGCGGCCGCCGTCAGCGCCGAATACGACGTGCGACGCCACCGCGTGTCCAGCAGCCGACGGAACCTGGCGGCCTCGAGGTCGCCGCTGGGCTCACGCTGCGGTGTCCAGCCGACCCGCGGGATGGGTTCGGAACCCACCGCTTCGACGGTCACCGTCTCCGGCGCCGCTGTGCCCCAGGCGGACAACCGTTCCGCGACAATGGGATCCTCGGGGACGGTGACCTTCTGCGGGACGTCCCGCTGCCCGGGTTGCCGACCCAGGATCATCCGGTGCAGCGGCGCGCCTGCCGTCGTGAACGCCGGCGCCCACCACATCACGAGCCCGCACATCGCCCGGGTGACCGCGACGTACAGCAGCCGCAACTCCTCCCCCGCCTCTTCGGCGTCGTGCCGGTTCCTGCGGTCGGCGTAGCCGGGGCTGCCGGGGCCGCCGACGTCGAGGACGCGGCGCCCGTTGTCGTCGTGCAGAAGCAGTTTGCTCGGTTTCGAGATCGTGGCGGCGTCCCACGCGTACGGCAGGTAGACGAGCGGGAATTCGAGGCCTTTGCTGGCGTGGACGGTCGCGATCTGCACCGCCGCGGCGTCGCTGTCGAGCCGTCGGCTGCGGTCCACCCCGCCCGAGGTCGGATCCTTCATGCGTTCGGTGAGCCAGCGGGTGACCGCCGTCAGGCCGAGCGACTGCTCGACGGCGGCACCGTTGAGCAACTGCGCCACGTGCCGCAGATCGGTCAGCGCCCGCTCGCCCGCCGCCAGCCGGAGCAGTCTCGCCTCCAGTGCGCCGACCGCGGACAGTCGTTCGAACAGCGCCGCGAAACCGGACTGCGCGAACACCGAGCCGAGCTCCCTCAGCTGACCGCCGACCTCCGCGACGATGTCGTCGCCGCGGGCGTCGAGTTCCTCGGCCGTGTGGCCGAGCAGTGGGGTGAGCGCGGCCAGCCGCGCCCGGTCGGCGCGGTGCGGCTGCTCGATGGCCTGCAGGATCCAGAGCCAGTGCTGCGCAGCGGGAGTGGTGAAGACGCTGGCCCCGCCGGCGAGCACGGACGGCACCCCGGCGCGGTCGAGGGCGTCGTGGACCAGGGTGATCTGGGCGTTGGTGCGCACCAGGACCGCGATGTCGCCGGGCTCGACGCGTCGGACGCTCCCCCCGGCGTCGAGTGTCGCGCCGCCGTCGAGGAGGGCCACGACGTCGGCGGCGAGGTCTGCGGCGATCCTCTTCCGGAGCGGCCCCACCGCCGGATATCCCGACTTGTTGATCGGCCCGGCGCCGGTCCGCGGCAGGTATCGCAGTCGCAGCGGCACAGAGCCCGTCAGGCGCGACTTCGGCCTCGCACCGTCGACGCGGTGCACCACGATCTCGGGATGCCCGAGTGCGGCGCCGCCGTGCAGATAGTCGAGGCCGTCGAGGAGTTCCTGATCGCTTCGCCAGTTGGTGGTCAATTCCTGGTGCCGGTCGGCGGAGCGCACCGCGTCCAGGTAGCTGAGCACCTCGGCGCCGCGGAACGCGTAGATCGCCTGCTTCGGGTCGCCGACGAGCACCAGCGTTCCGCTGTCGTGGAACGTTCGGCGCAGGATGTCCCATTGCAGGGGGTCGGTGTCCTGGAACTCGTCGACGAGCACGACGCTGTAGCGTTCGCGGACCCGCCTGCAGGCCGCCGCACCGTGCTCGGGATCGCTGAGGACACGGTGGAGGAGCATGGGCAGATCGTCGAAGTCCCGCAGCCCCACCGCGCGTTTGCGGCGCTCGACTTCGGCGCGGACCGCCCCGGCGAACGCGACCCGATCTCCGGCCGGGGTGCCCCGCGCATCCTCCGGGGCGAGCACGGCCTGCGGGTCGAAGATGGCGGCGCGGGCAGCGGTGGTGGCCTCCGCGGGTGTGAAGGGCGCGGAGTCGGCGCGGCCGTACGCCCGGAGGTACAGGTCGGCGATCACCTCCGTCGTGAGGTCGTCGGCGGCCTCGACGAGCACCGTGTCGGGGTCGCGTTCGCCCGCGATCCCGAGGCCGTCGAGCATGCGCTGGCAGAAGCTGTGGGTGGTGACGATGGTGGCGGCGTCGAAATCCGACAGTGCCTGCAGCAGGCGCCTGCGCCGCAGCGTCACCTCGTCGGCTTCGGCCTCGGCGAGGTGCCGGATCACGTGGTCCGCGCTCAGCCGCGCGGTCGCGGGGTCGGCCAATGCGGCTGCGGCGGAACCGAATCGCTCACGGGTGCGTTGCCGCAATTCCTGCGTCGCCGCGCGGCTGAACGTCACCAGCAACAACTGCGACAGGTCGACACCGCCCTCGGCGACGAAGCGGGCGGCCAGCCCGACAATCGCGTACGTCTTGCCGGTCCCGGCGCTCGCCTCGAGCACCGTCGTGCCCTCCGGCAGCGGACCGAGCAGGTCGAAGCCTCGCGCGCCGGTCACGGCTGCGCCACCGTCTCGGCGGCGAGCAGCGGCGCCCACAGTTGCCGGGCGTAGTTCTCGATCGTCACCGCGTCGCCGAGGACGTCGATGCCGGGCGAAGCCCCGTACACGTACGTGATGTGGCGGTCGCGTGCGTCACCGAAATCACTGCTCCATTCCTTCCGGGCCGCCTCGTTCGCGTCCTCCATGCTGCTGCCGCCGTGCCGTCGCTCGGCGTAGGCAGCCGACGCGCCCGTGGCGATCGGCAACGGCGCGTGCAACCCGAGATCGCGCAGTTCGACCAGTCGCACGAGTTCCTCCAGCGCGTTCTCCGGCGCCGTCAGGGTCGAGCGCCACGCCGGGCGGCTGTACGAGCCGCGGCCGGTCGTCACGGCCGTCCAGCCGGTGTCGCCGTCGCGGTCGGAGGCCGCGACCGCCAGCAACTGGGCCCACGCGGTGAGGCGGTGTTTCGGACCCAGTCTCGAATACGTGGTGCTCGCGATCACCGATCCGTGCACACCACCCACGGTGCCGGTGAGGCGCCGTCCGTTGCCGAGATCGACGTCGACGTCGACGGTCTCCGCGCGTCCGACGTGTACGGACCCGCTGACCGCGACGAGCGATTCGACCGCGTGCTCGATGTCGCCGAGCACCGCCTCCCCCAACTTGAACGGCGGCAACGTGCCCCGGCGCCACTCGGCGGCGCGGAAGTCGGCCGGTTCGGTTCCCGACAGTCGCGCGACGAGCATCCTCTGGCCGAGGTCCCAGCGGGCGAGCGGATCGGGCGCCACGTCCAATGCGTCGGCGAGGTCCTCGTCCACGTCGGGGACCCGCAACCCGAGCCGTTGCCGCAGGAACGCCTGCGTCGGGTGCACCAGGAACGCGACGAGTTCCGCGAGATCGACGTCCCCCGGCGTCGGCGGCACCAGCGGCGACCGCAGGAACGCGGGTTCCGGTTCGGGTGGGTGCTGCGCGGCGCGGGCACCGGCCAGCGCCGCCCGGTCGAAACTGAACGGACGCTCGGGCCGGAAGTTGCGGGCGTCGAACGGCTGCAACGGATGCCGGGTCACGATGCCGGGGAGGGCATCGCTCCCGACGGTGGCCGCGACCGCGTCGAGCAGTTCGGACAGCGGGATCGCAGGAGGCCGGGACATGCCGGTGACGGGGTCGGCGCCCGTGTAGAACAGCAGGAGCTTCTCACTGGCGGACATGACGGCGTCGAGCAGCAACTGCCTGTCCTCGCTGCGCGGATCACGTTCGCCGAGAAGAGGATTTCGGGCCAGCACGTCGTCTCCGTCCACACTCACGCCCCGCGGGAACACCTCGTCGTCGAGCCCCAGGAGGACGACGACGCGGTGCGGCACCGAGCGCATCGGCACCATCGTGCACACCGTCAGCTCCCCGGTGCGGAAATTCGCGCGGGTGGGTCGTCCCGCGAGCCGGGTGGCGAGCATGGCGCGCACGTCCGACAGTCGCAGGACCGTGTCGCCGCCGTGCTCCGTCGCCGCCCCCAGTTCCCTTCCGGCCTGCGCCAGTTGCCACGTGTCGGCGGCGCCGACGTCGACGAGCAGGTCCAGCGCCCGGGTGAGCGCGCTCGACCAGTCCGCGACCGACTGCGGCCCGGCGAGCCCGCGCAGCGCGACGTCGAGGCGGTCGACGAACTCGGCCAGCCTCCCGGTGAGGTCGATGTCGTTGCTGTCGACGTCGTCGAGCGGAAGAGCCAGGGCGAGCCATTCGCCCGCGGACTCGTCTGCCGCGGCGCCGAGCAGGATGCGGTCGAGTGCGGTGGTGAACGTGTTCTGAGGGAAGTCACCGAGACCGAACGCCGCGCGCTGTCGCGGCCCGATTCCCCAGCGGGCACCCGTCGCGGACGCCCATTCCCGGATCCGTTCGAGGTCGTCGTCGCCGAACCGGAACCGCCTGCGCACCGGGGCGGCCGCCGACAGGTCGAGAATCTGACTCGCCGTCACCCTCGCGTCGGCGAGTTCGAGGAGGCCGGACACCACGGCGAGCACCGGGTTGGTCTGGTGCAGGGCCCGATCAGCGAGGCGGACCCGCAGACGGTGACCGGGGTGCCCGAGCACGTCCTGCCCCAACGCGGCCCGGATCAGCGGCGCGTACGACTCGACGTCGGGGCACATGACGAGCACGTCACGCGGTTCGAGAGTCGGATCGTCCTCGAAGAGATGCAGGAGGCATTCGCGCAGGACCTCCACCTGACGGGCAGGCCCGTGGCACGCGTGGACCTGCACGGACGCGTCGGCGGTGCACTCGGCGAGCGCCGGCGCCCGGTCGTCCCGGACATCCGCCTGCAGGCACCCCAGCAGAGAGTCCGACGGCGGGGGTCCCGCGTGGTGGAGGTCCTCGACGTCGAGGCGGGTCAGTCTCGACTCGAGTTCGCGGACGTCCCGCGCCAGGCTCGACAGCAGCGGGTGGGCGACGGACAGGGCGGTGTGGTCGTCGGCGCGCGCGAGGACGCCGTCCGCCGTCGACAACGACGACCACAACGCGGGACTCGGATGCGGAAGCCACAGGTGCACATCACGATTGACGGAAAGGGCGGCGAGAACGGCGATCTGATCGGTCGCGAGGCGGGTCGGGCCGAACAGCGACAGCCTGCCGGGCAGTTCGACGCGGCCCGGTTCCTCACGCAACCGCGCGCACGCGGAGTCGAGGCGCTCGGCGGGCGCGGGGCCGCCGATCCTCGCACGCAGCCGCCGCCACAATTCGGCTTGCCAGAGCAGGTCGTCGTCGAGTGGGCCGCTCGCACCGTCGGTGTCCCGGCCTGCCGCCCAGTCGACCAGCATCGCCGGCCGCTGCGCGGCGTAACTGCGGAACAGTTCGGTCAGGTGCGAGGCGGTGGCGTAGCGCCTGCCGGGCCGGTGATCGTCCGGGTCGCCGTCGGGGCGGCCGTGCCCGAGGTGTTTCGCGAGGACGGCGCACCAGGGCTCGCCGAGGCAGTCGTCGACGACACGGAGCAGCGCCCACAGCACCCGGGACGAATGCCACGGGTCGTCGTCGGCGGACACTCCGGTGGCGGCGGCGAGGCACTCGTCCACGAGCCGGGCGGGTGACGGGAAGTCGATGTTCGCGGCCACCCCGTCGCCGACGCCGGGCCGGGCACCGAGCGCGGTCGAGAGTCGCTGGGTGAGCCAGCGCTCCACACCCTTCGCCGGGACGGCGACGACCTCACGGGCGAACGGATCGGACAGCGGGGTCGCGAGCACGTCGCCGAGAGCCGACGCGAGAGTGGTGGAACGCTCGGCGCGATGCAGTACGAGCACGTGGCCTCCCTTCGCTCCCCAACTCCGGTCGGCTCAGACTTACCACACCCCACCGACTCGGGAGGCCCACTCCGCAGGTGAGTGGCAAAGTGTGCCGGGGCACGCTTTGCCGCTCACGTCAGCGGCCGGGGCGGGCCTGGGTGAGGTGCGGGACCCAGCCGTGGGTGGGCCACTTCTTCAGGCCGACCTTGGCGGGGACGATCCGCTTGTTCACGAACTGGCTCTCCAGTTCGGTGTCGGATTCGCCGGTGAACCGCCACAGCGCCGCATCGCCGGGTCGTGCCACCGACGACCAGGACCTGGCGCGGTACGCGGCCCGAACGATGTTGTCCGCGAACACGATCACGGGGATGTCGTCGGTGTTGCGGACGGCGGCGCCCGCCGCCCAGGCACCGCGGGACAGTTCGTACACCTCCTCCGACGTCACGCCGCGCCGGGACGCGGCGGGCACCTCGAGGACGACGCACGGAGTGGGCAGGTTCGGCACGGGTTCTGCTGCGTACTGCAACACGAGGTCGTCGACGGGTACGGCCCGCTGCTCGCCCGCGCCGCCGGCGAGGTTGCCGAGCTCGGCGCCCTCGACGAGCCCCAGCGCTCCCACCACTCCACCCCGCACCGCGTCGGCGACGCCACCGGTGTCCGCGACGCGATGCGCCACGATGTAGTGCTCGACCTCGTGGCCGGAGTCGTAGATCTCCCGGATGCGGGCGATCGTCGCCGCCTTCACCTCGGCGCCGTCGGTCTCCGGATCCTCGAGCGTCTGCCGGTGCTCGTTCTCCGCGAGCGCCTCCCACACGTAGCCGTACACCCGGGTGCCCCGTCCGGAGCCGACGTAGAACACCAACCTGTTGCGGGGGTCGAGGAGCGCGTAGACGTAGGTGCCGAGTTCCTCACCCACCCGCTTCGGGAACGGCTGCGGCGCATGGCGGGTCTGATACACCTCTTTGAGGATCAGGCGCAGCGCCGCCAGTTTCAACGCGACGGGAGTACCGCCGTCGATGCCGTCGAACAGTGCGGTGGCGGCGCCCTGCACGGAGGAGAAGGTGTGCCCGATGTGCCGTTCGAGGGACTTCGTGACGTCCGCGAACTGCGCGAACCGCACCCGCGGGTCGGGGGACGCGTTGTCCAGGTCGTTGGACGCGAGGAAGGTCTGGACCTCGGCATTGTCGAGCCAGCGAGTAGTGATGTCGATCGGGATCGTCCAGACGGTAGCCATGCCCCTACCGTAAGGGAAAACCTCGGTGAAGAACTCGGACGACTAATACACCGGGCGATTCGAACTCTTTCGACGTCGTACCCGGTGCGGGAAGATGGAGTGGTACCCGTTCCGACGCAGGTTGGGAGAACATTCATGACGACGCCCAGCTACTCCACCCGCACGGCGGTCGACATCGCTGTCGGCATCCTCATCGCCTTCCGCGGCTGCTCCGAGAACGACGCGTTCACCGAACTCGCGGAGACGTCCCGGCAGCACAAGGTTGCCCTCGCCCGCACCGCCCGCGCGTTGATCGCGTTCATCCAGACCCATCACGACGACCTTCCCGCGTCCGACGTCACCGTTGCGGCCCTGCAGTGGAGCCACGCCACGCCGTACCGCGGCGCGTTCGGCACGGCGGCATGAATTCGGGCGAAGTCTGAGAATTCTCTGGCTTCGACGGCGCGACGCTCCGCAAACCTTCAGACTCGATGTGAGACCGAACGACCTGCGCACCGAGATACGAAGAGGTAACTGAGTTGACGATCCGCAAGATCACGGTTGCCGCGGTAGCGATCGCCGCAGCCCTCACGATGTCCTCCTGTGGTTCCGACGAGTCGTCCGGCTCGAGCGGGACCACCACGTCCACCACCACGTCGGCGACCGAAACGACGGCCGACCTCGTTCTGCCGACAGCCGCCGACCTCAACGCCCTGCTGGCGAAGGGCCTCGACCCGGCCACTCCGCTCGACCAGAAGATCGCCATGGTGGAGGGTTCGGAGCAGGATCCGAACCTGTTCAACCAGGTCGCGGCCGCCGCTCAGCAGGCGGGTGCGCAGGTTCAGGTGCTGGACCCGGTCATCGACAACGGCGACGGCAGCGCCAGCGCGCAGCTGCAGTTGACGATCAACGGCCAGGTGCAGCAGAACACCCTGCCCGCCATCTTCGTGCCCGGCGAGAACGGGACGTGGAAACTGTCGAAGGCGACGGCCTGCTCGATCGTGGCGATCGCGCAGTTGACGTCGCCGGCCTGCCCGCCCGCCTGAGCCGGATTCCGCGTCACACGCCTTCCAGCGCCTCCCCGATCTCCTGGACGGCCCGGTTGTGCTGATCGGTGATCAGCACGTGTCCTGCTGCGATGGTCAGCGCAACCGGCCATTCGATGATTTCGACGGCGGCGAGCAGGCCGATCGCCGCGAAGAATGCCAGCTGCTCGGGACGTGGCAGCGGCACCCTGCCGAGGATCGGTAACTGCACGGCGAAGCTGTGGGCCGCCTGCACCCGCTGGACGGCATCGCTGTGCGACTGCGCCTCCGACGTTCGTTGGGCCATAGTTCGTCTCCCTTGTGCGTGCCGTTTTCCGGTCAGCCACCTTGACCGTGAACCGTGTCGGGTGTGCTGAGTGCCGTCGCCCAGACCGCTGCCGGTGTTTTCTCCGGCGCCGCGGACCCGTTGACCGGGGTGGTCACCCGGGTACTCACCCCACCGCTCCGGGAGGTGTACGCCGTGCTGCTGCGGGCGGGCGTGATCGAGATCGTCGACTGATCGCCCGCAAGCTTCTCCACCAGTCCCGGTGCGAACGCGGCTGCCGCGGTCGCCGCACCCGCGCACCCCAGCGCCTGGGCCCACCCGATCGGTCCGAGCGGGGTGCATCCCAGGAGCTGACTGACCCCGGGCGTACTGACCATCACGGTGAGCGCGGCGAGTGACCCACCCGCGGTGAGGACGACGAGCGGGCTGCGCGAATCGATGAGCGTCTGCCCCAGCTGCGTTCCGACCAGCGCGACCAGCCCGACCGTCGACGCCCGGCGTTGCCTGCCGGTCACGCTCGCCAGCGCCCACGCCGTCGTCGCGCCTGCCGCGGTGGCGGCGCCGCGGATCGCGACGGTCCGCCACAGCGCCGCACTGTCCGGTCCGCGGCCCTCTCCCCGGGTCTGTTCGTTGGGCGGGCTCACCGCGAGTGCGGCTGCCGGCAGGGCGTCGGTGAGCACGTTCACCAGCAGAAGCTGACGCGCGGTGAGCGGTGACCGTCCGGCGATCGCGCTGCCGATCAGGGCGAACGCCACCTCCCCGGCGTTCCCGCCGAGCAGCACCGCCACCCCGGCCTGCACCCGCCGCCACAGCTGGCGGCCTTCGTCGAGGGCGTCGCGCAACGCGTCGACGCGGCCGCCGAGGAGCACCACGTCCGCGGCGCTGCGGGCGGGGTCGCTACCGCGCGAGCTGACGCCGATCCCCACACTGGCGGCCCGGATCGCGGCGGCGTCGTTGGCACCGTCGCCGACCATCGCGCAGACGTGACCGACGCGTTCGAGGGTCTGCACGATCTGCACCTTGTGCTCGGGCGTCATCCGGGCGAAGACGACGCACTTCTCGACGGCGTTCTCCTGCCCCCGGTGCGACAGGGTGTCCCATTCGGTGCCGCTGATCACCTGCTCGGACGACACGGGCAGTCCCAGCTCTCGCGTGATGGCGGTGGCCGTGACGGGATGGTCGCCCGTGATCAGCCGGACCCCGACCTGGAGGCGTTCGAGGTCGGGAAGCAGTCCGGCCGCCTCGGGGCGCGGGGTGTCGGCCAGCCCGAGTAGTCCGACGAGTTGCAGCCCGCCGCCGCACAGTTCGTCGAGTACGTCGGCGTCGTCGGCCGCGCGTCGCGATTGGAATGTCGTGACGGTCCGGCGGGCGACGGCGATGACGCGCAACCCGTCGGCGGCCATGCCGAGCACGGTGTCGTGGACGTCGTCGGCGTCGATTCCGGCGCAGGCGGCGACCACGACCTCCGGTGCACCCTTCAACGACAGGTGCGTCCCCGACAGCGAGGCGGAGTAGGGCCGTCCGGATCGGAACGGAAGATAGCTGCGGTGCTCGCCCTCCGGTGGCAGCAGGTCCGTTGCGGCGTCGGCGATCGCGACGTCGGTGGCGTGCGCGGCCGGACTGCCGTCGCGGGTGACGGCGCTGCGGCCCGCGCACGCGAGCACGTCGTCGCGGTCGAAACCCGGCTGCGGAACGGCGGAGACCACCCGTAGGCGGTTCTCGCTGAGGGTGCCCGTCTTGTCGAAGCACACCACGTCGACGCGGCCGAGCGCCTCCACGGACCGCGGCGCCCGCACCAGCGCGCCCGATCTCGTCAGTCTGCGTGCCGCGGCCTGCTGTGCCAGGGTCGCGACGAGCGGCAGCCCCTCCGGAACCGCGGCCACCGCGACCGCGACACCACTGGTGACGGCCTGCCGCAGTCCGGTGCCGCGCAGGAATCCGACGGCGGTCACCAGCGCCCCGCCCCCGACGCTGACGGGCAGCACCCGGTCGGTGAGGCTTCTGAGCTGCGCCTGCAGACCGACATGCGCCGCACTCGCCGGGGTGATCGCACCGGCACGTCCCGCTTCCGTGGCGTCGCCGACGGCGGTGACGATCGCCGTCGCCGTGCCGGTGAGGATCGTGGTGCCCGCGAACACCATGCAGGCACGTTCGCCGATCGGTGCGCCCGGGGTCGGCGACGTCTGCTTGCTCACCGGCAGCGATTCCCCGGTGAGCGAGGATTCGTCGACCTCGACCCCCGAAGCCTCGACGAGCCTGCCGTCGGCGGGCACCACCTCGCCGGGGCAGATCTCGACCACGTCGCCCGGCCGCAACCGCGACGCCTCCACCCGCTCCGTCACCCAACTGTTCGGGGATCCGGCGACGCGGTGGGCGGGCGGATCCCCCGCCGCCAGCAACCTGTTCAGCAGTCGTTCCGCGTGCAGGCGTTGCACGGCCGACAGCGCGGCGTTCCCCGCGAGCACCGATCCCACGAGCACCGCGTCGATCGGCGAACCCAGTAGCGCGCTCGCCGCCGATCCGGTGGCGAGGACGGGGGTCAGCGGATCCGACAGCTCCGTGCGCATCGCCCGCCCGAAGTCCCAGGCCAGGCCGACCGGCCACGCGGTGAGCCGCCCGATCGCCTCCACCGGGGTCAGCACCAGACGCACCGAGCGGCGGCGGGACGTCGCGGCGTCCACGTCGTTTTGCACGGGCAGTAGCCGGCGCACCTCCGTCGCCGGCATCTCGTGCCAGGCGTGAACCGGGGCGGCCGGGGGAATTTCGGCCCGCAGCACACTGCGCGCGAGAGAATGTCCCGTCCACAATCCTGCCGCCGCACCGACCGTGACGGGCCCGGGTCCGCGGCCGCGCACTCCCGGCAGCATCACGAGCGCACCGAGCATCGACGCCGCCGTGGCGATCTCGACGCCGCGCCGGCTCGCCGTCCGGGCGTCGGGCAGGGACCGCAGCACCCGCCACACCCCGGCGAGGTCGTCGACCAGCAGGTCCGCACACCACGGCGGCGGGGCGCCGCCGGCGAGAACACCGATGCCGACGTCGGCCGCCGACAGGGCGTGCGGCGCGTGGCCGGCCACCACCGCGACCGTCGCGCCGTTCGCCTGCAACTGCGCGACGGCGTCACGGAGGTCCGCATCCGGCGATCCGCTCGACGGGAGCAGGTCGTCGAAAGCCGAGCGGAGTCCGCCGAGTCCGTCCACGTTCACCGACATCACCTGGGCGCCCGACGTGCGGGCCTGCGCGAGCACGGCCGCCGCGTTCGCGTGGTGGGCGGGCGTCACGAGGACGGCGGAATCCTCGTCCACGGCGGCCGAGGCGACATCGCCCGGCAGGTCGGAGAGCGCGTGCCAGCCCACCCCGAGCGCGCCGGCCTCGACGGCGGACCTCGCGGACTCCCACACCCGCGTCCGGTCGGCGTCCCGAACGGCACGGAGTCCGCTCACCCGCAGTTCCGCCGTGTGCAGCACCGACGGGTCCACGACCACCGCGTCGACCCGGTCCAGGCGGCGCAGCGCGGCGGGTCGCAGCACCAGCACGGAGTGCCGGTCGGCGAGTCCGCACCCGAGCGTCGCGGCGAAGGTCTCCCGTGCGGTGCGGGCCGCCTTCGGCGCGGCGACCAGGGCCGCGTCCGCGGCGCCCGCGACACTGCGGGTCGCGACCCCCACCGCCGTCGCCCCTGCGAACTGCGCGATCGCCGCCCGGTCGACGTCCCGCTCCACCGGTCCGGACGTGCCGCGCACGCGGGGGCGGCTGGCCGAGTCATCCGCGGGGTCCCGGGCCAGTTCGGGTTCGCGGCGGTGCCACACCCGCCGGCCGCACCACGCCTCCGCCGTGATCGCCGACCGCAACGCCACGTCGACGGCGAGAGACGCCGGCGCGCGCCGCAGCACGTCGCCGACGGCCTGAGCGGTGGCGAGCAGCAGTTCGGCGGCGTCCGGCCCGAGCCGGTTCTCGACCATGCCGCGCAGTCGCGGCTGATAGTTGACGAACGTGACCGCGGCGGCGGGCACCGCCGCCGGCAGGCTGGGCATCGGAAGCAGCCGGACACCGACCGCTGCGACCAGGCCCGTCGTCGCGGCGGCCAGCGCGAGAGCCCGTTCGGCGAGTGCGACGTCGTCGCCGGGCAGTTCCCTGGGCCGGTCCCGGACGCCGCCGCGAGCGAGGGGGCGGGCGGCGTCCTCCGCGCGCGTGACTACCTGGCACAGCACGGCGACCGACGGTCCGTGGTCGCCGACCGTCACCACCAGGCGGGACAGCGCGCAGTTGAGTTCGGCTCCGTCCACACCGGCGGTCGCGCGGACCGCGCCGAGAACGGCCGCCGCCACGTCGGCGCCGCGCGGTCCGTCGAGTCCGCGGATCTCGATCCAGGCACGGCCGTGTCCGGAACTCGTGCGACGGGCCGGGGTTCCGCCCAGCACCTCGGTGGTGATTTGAGTCGCGGTCCGCGCGGTGGTGGCCACCAGATCGGCGGCGACGGCGCCGCCGTAGGACGCCACCCCGAGTCCGATTCCGGCGCAGCGCACCGGCAGGGACGCGGCAGCGGAGACGTATCGACCGAGTCCCACGGCAGCTACTGTGCGGCCGACGTCGGGGCTTCGGTGTCGCGTGAGGTCCGGGACCCCGCGCCGAACTGTCGCAGCACGAGCGCCGCCCCGCCCGCGGTGACCAGCACCGGCCACTCGACCAGTCCCGCGGCGCCGACGGCGGCCAGGGTCAGCGCTGCGGCCGGTGTGGAATGACTTCCGCTCTCCATGCCGGCCCGGACCCCGCTCGCCGCCCCGCGGACTCCGCCGACCACACCGCCGAGTGCCGCTCCTCCGACCGCGCCGACCGCACTCGTCGTCGCGTTCGCAGCACCTGTCACGGCGTTCACTGCGCCGTCGACGATTCGCATGATGAGCTCCCATCGGCCGTGGCCACTCCCGCCGGGGCACGGCGGATCATGTCTGCGATACCCACCTCAGGGTATTCTCAACCGCCGCGCACCGGAACAGATTTCAGGGAACTCTCAGATATTACCGAATAACGTTCTGCTCCAGAGGAATTCGTTCACCCTGTTCGGTGCGCCAGAATTCCCACCCGTCGCGGGTCTCGACGTCGCCGCTGATGTGACTGGCAACGGCGGTCGCCGCGGTCGTGGGGTCGGGGAACCGGCGGCCCTGCATCGGACCGCGGGTGATCTCCAACGTCCCGGTGCCGGAATCGAACCGTCCGACCAACCGATATCCCTCGAAGTCGGCGACCACCTCGAGCCGGGCATCGACCAGTTCCTCCAAGGCTGCGGTCGCCTTGGCCGGCTTCTTCCTGGCGGAGGCGCGGGCGGCGGCGTCGGCACGCAACGTGGCCGCCGTGGTGGCGCGCTGCGCGTCGCTGTAGCGGCTGGGGTCCTTCTCACCGGCGAGCCCGAGCAGGTCCCAGCGCCCGCGGCCGTGCGCGACCCGGCTCAGCGGAATCGCGTGATGCCCGGTCCGCGTGCGCCCCGGGGTGTCCATCATCCACAGGTCCACCTCGGCGCGGATGTCGTCGGCGACCTCGGACGAGGGCACGACGAAGAACTCCTCCGGGGAACTCGCGAGATCCACGAACACCCAGAATTGCGATCCGGTGTCGTCGTCGTCGAGCGACTCGTCCTGTTTGCGGGCCTGCCAGTCGCCGCTGAGTTTGGAACGCACCCGCACGATGCAACTCGTGCCGTCGTCGCCCCACACCTGGACGGGGTTGCGCCGCGAGTGGGTGAGCCGGACCGCTTTGCCACCCCGCTCCACGACATCGGCGATGAAGGCCTGGATTCCCCGGCTGGCGGTGTCTTCCACTGTCTACTTGTCCGTCCGTGATTCTGCGTCCCGTACGCAGGTCGGGAGAGGTGTGGCGACGGGATTGCGCAGCACGACTCGGCGTTCTCCTCCTCACCCTACGTGCCGTGCCCGGTGCGCGGTGACTACCCGGCGCTGCGGGCCGCTTGCGCGCCCTCGGCGAAGAACCACGACAGCACGAGGGCGCCGGGGTCCACGACGCCTCGCGCCGCCTCGCCGATGTAGCTGGCCCGGCCGCGTCGCGCGGTGATGCCTGCGGTCGCCTCGGCGCCGTGGCCGGCGGCGTCCGCGGCCTCGGCCAGGGCGTCGGCCGGATTCTTGCCCTGCTCGACGGCCGACTCGAGGGCGGTGACGGCGGGGTCGACGGCGTCGATCATCGTCTTGTCACCGGGTTGCGCCCCGCCGAGTTCCTGAATCGTGTCGAGGCCCGCCCGTGCCGCGGCGGCGATCGCTTTCGTGTCCAGACCCTGCGGTGCGTCGACGGCCGCCCGGTAGAACTGCCGGAACCAGACCCCGAACAGCGCGCCCGACGTGCCGCCCGCGTGACCGAGATAGGCGTCGGACAGCGACTCGAACACCGTCGCCGGGGAGTACCGGTCGCGGATCCCGGCGACGTCGACGTGGTCGAGTGCGGCCACCATGTTGGTGCCGAAGTCCCCGTCGCCGGCGCGGCGGTCGAGGTCGGTGAGGTTCGGCTCCTCGGCGAGCACCTTCTCCACGAACGCGCCGAACCACGCCCCCACCGCCGCCCGGCCCAACGTGTCGGCGGTGCCGGACACCTCCGGTTCGTCCTCACGGGAGGCGACATCCGACCGAAACTGCACCGCGGATCGGTCTGCGATGCCGCGGAATTCACCGGCCGGGGCGTTCGGCCATCCCGGTGCGGCGGTCGGTGCGTCCCACAGGTCGAGGAGTTCGTCGTCGCAGCGCACCAGCGTGACGGACGCGCCGTCCATGTCGAGGGCGGTGACGAAACTGCCGACCAGCGACCGCCGGATCGCCACGCCCCGCTCCGCGAGATGGTCGGCGAGTTCACCGAACAGCAGTTGCAACTCCAGCGGATGGGCCGCGCCGAGGCCGTTGACGATCGCGATCACCGACTCGCCCCGCTGCACGCCGAGCGAGTCGRGCACGGGGTCGGTGAGCCGGCGGACCAGTTCGGCGGCGGGCAGTGCGTCGACCCGTTCGGTTCCGCGTTCGCCGTGGATGCCGATCCCGAGTTCGATCTGCCCCTCCGGCAGGTCGAACGACGGCGAGTCCGACCCCGGCACGGTGCACGCTCGCAGTGCCACCGCCATGCTGCGCGAATTCCGGGCCGTGCGTCGCCCGAACTCCGCGACGGCGGCGAGGTCGTCTCCGCGTTCGGCCGAAGCGCCGCAGATCTTCTCGACCGCGATCGTGGCCGCGGTGCCCCGACGTCCGGGTCCGTCGTCCCGTTCGGATGCGACGTCGTCGTCGACGAGCACGTGCTCGACCGTGATGCCGTCCTCTGCCGCCAGGTCACCGGCGATGCGGAAGTTGAGGACGTCGCCGGTGTAGTTCTTCACGATGTGCACGACTCCGCCGCCGGCGTCGACGGCCCGGGTGGCGGCCCGCACCTGCAGCGCGTTGGGCGAGCTGAAGATCAGGCCGGGGCAGGCTCCGGTGAGCATGCCCCGGCCGACGAACCCGGCGTGCAGCGGTTCGTGCCCGGACCCACCGCCCGACAGCAACGCGACCTGCCCGGACGGCAACGGTTCCCGGCGGGTGAGATAGCCCGGTTCCGGATGCCATTCGAGGTCGTCGGTGGTGGCGACGGCCCCGCGGAGTGCGTCGACGACGAAGGTCTTGGGTGAGTTCAGGAACTGTGCGTGCGCCATGCCCCCAGGCTAAGCGCCCACATGTGAGTGCCGTGGCGTGCCGGAGCACACTTTGCCGCTCACGTGGGTGGCGGCGGCGAGCGCTTCCTCGAACTCCCGCCTGCCCGACTGCGATCCGAGCAGCAGCGCGAGCCGGGTCAGGAATCCCTCACGGTCCGACTCCTCCGCCTGGTCCATCGCCTCCGACAGTCCCGTCCACACGTTCTCGCGCAGCAGTTCGTCCGGCGTCGCAGTCGTCTCCGTGTGCGCGGGGACGACACCGTGCGCGGGGGCGGTCGCCACCCGCAGGTGCGCGGGCACGTCGCCGAGCATCGACAGGTCCCGGACCCGGCACAGGACGAGCCCGTCCGGACGGATCACGAAGCATTCCCCCGCGGACGCGCCGAGGGCCGTCGCCAGCGTGCCGTCGGGGTCGTCGAGGACCGTCAGGTCGTCCGCCGCGTCCACCGCCACATCCGGCGCCGGGACGAGGACCGCGCGCACCGACTCGGGCGCCAGCGCCATCGACATCGCAGCGGCGTGGGCGGCGACGACGTCGGCACCGGCGGCGTCGACCCCGATGCCCAGCACCGCGAAACCCGTTCCGCGGACGCGGTTCAGCGAAGACTCCACCGATCCCCCGGCGGTGACGACCCGAACGCGGCGGTCCTCCATCGGATCCCCGGGCAGCACACCGGTCGTCCCCTCGGCCACCGGCCAGGTGAGCGGCGACAGGTGCGCGTGCGTGGCACTCGACTGCCGCGGGTTGATGAGGTGACCGAACTCCGGGCGGGTCGTGGCCAGCGCCAGGACGGCGTCACGGGTGGTGCGGTAGCCGTGGCTGCCGGGCGACATGATGAGCGTCGACTTGCCCGCGTTGTCGACGTTCTGCTGCCAGGCGCCGCGCCGCTCGGCCGAATATGCCTGCAGCAGTGCGTGGTCCGCCGTCCCGTTGACGACGGCAGCCAGGGTCCAGGCGAGGGTCTCGGCGTCCTCCATCCCGGAGTTCAGCCCGCGGACGCCGAAGATCGGAACCAGGTGGGCGGCGTCGCCGGCGAACAGGATCCGACCATGGGTGAAGTCGTCCAGTGCGAGCGCATGCGCGCGGTAGAAGCCGTGCCATTCGAGGGTCCACGGCACGTCGTTCTCGAGCCAGTCGAGGTGCCGGGTGATCCGGTCGCGGATGCGGTCTTCCTGCGTCTCGAGTTCGGCGTCGTCGGAACTGTCCAGTTGGTAGTCGATGCGCCAGATGTCGCGGGGCTGCCGATGCATGATGATCGTCGAGCCGGGGTTGCTCGGCGGGTCGAACCACACCATCCGCTCGGCGGGCAGCGCCGATTCCCAGTGGATGTCGGCGATGACGTAACTGCCCTCATAACTGTTTCCCTGCAACCGGATTCCCGCCAGTTCGCGCATCCGGCTGCGACCGCCGTCGGCGGCGACGACCCATCGTGCGCGGAGCCGGCGCACACCGAACGCGGTGTCGACGTCGAGGGTCACGTCCTCGTCCGACCGCAGGACCCCGGCGACACTCGACGACCAGTGGAACGTGATCAGCGGGTGCGCGAGCAGGGTGTCGGTCATGATCTGCTCGATCTCGGACTGCGACACGTTGACCATGGGCCCGCGGACGTCATGCTCGCCGTGCGCCATCTCGAAGTGCAGCACCTGCTCGTCGCGGTAGAAGCTGCGCCCTCCCACCCACGGGAGCACGATCTTCTCGAGTTCGGGTCCGAACCCGAGCCGGGCCGCGACCTCGAGGCTGTGCCGGGAGATACAGATGGCGCGGCTGCCGAACGACACCTGGTCGGCGGCTTCGAGCACGGTGACGGGGATGCCGCGCTGCGCGAGGCCGAGCGCGACACCCATGCCGACCGGGCCGGCGCCCACGACGACGACGGGCAGGGCCTCGTCGGTTGCGGTGGTCGACGCGAAGTCCGTCGCCGCGTATTTCCGGGGTTGGAAGTAGGTGGACATGTCAGGCTGCCTCCGCATTTCGTGCGATCTTGTTCGTTTCCGGCAGCATCAGGATCGAGCCCAGGCTGACGACCGCGATCACCACGAAGTACGCGCTGATCGCGACGGAGGTCCCGAAAGCCCCGAACAGCCACGTAGCCAGGAACGGTGCGAGCCCGCCGCCGAGGATGGCGCCGATCTGGTAGCCGAGCGACGCACCGCTGTAACGGATGTGGGCGGGGAAGAGTTCCGCGAACAGTGCCGACTGCGGCCCCGCGGTGGTGCCGAGCACCGCCGCCATCACGATCATCGCGAGCAGCATGACGGGAATCGACGCCGTGTCGATCAGCGGGAAGAACACCGCCGCGACGATCACCAGCGCGATCGAACTCCACGTGTACACGCGGCGCCGGCCGAGGACGTCGGACTTCCAGGCCGACACCGCCATGCCCGCCATCCAGACCGGGCACGCGACGATCAGCAGGGTGAGCATCGTGGCGCGGCTGTAGCCGAGTTCCGTGGTGCCGTACGTCAGGACGTACACCATGAACACGTAGGCGATGCCGTTGGTCGCGATGAACGTGCCCGCCGCGAGCAGCACCGTCCGCCAGTTCTTCGTCAGCACCTCGACGATCGGCATCTTCACGATCGTGTCGCTCTCCTTGGCCTCCGCGAACGCCGGGGACTCGAAGACGCCGAGGCGGATCCACATCGCGACGCCGACGAGCACGGCGCTCATCAGGAACGGCACCCGCCAGCCCCACGTCTGGAACGCGTCGTCGGACAGCAACTGGGTGACGGCGAGGAACACGACGTTCGCCATGATCACTCCGGCCGGAACGCCCATCTGCGGCGCGGCGCCGTACAGTCCGCGCTTGCCTTCCGGGGCGTGTTCGGTGGCCATGAGCACCGCGCCGCCCCATTCGCCGCCGACGCCGATGCCCTGCACGAACCGCAACGCCACCAGCAGGATGGGTGCGGCCACCCCGATGGCCTCGAAGTTCGGGAGCAGTCCGATGCCGACGGTCGCGGCGCCCATCATCGTCAGCGACAGCACCAGCATCGACTTGCGTCCGATGCGGTCACCGAAGTGACCCATGACGACGCCGCCGATGGGGCGGGCGACGAAGCCGACCGCGAAGGTGGCGAAGGCGGCCAGGGTTCCGGCGAACGTCGACGCGCCGGGGAAGAACTGCGGTCCGATCACCAGGGCTGCGGCGGTGCCGTAGATGAAGAAGTCGTACCACTCGATCGCGGTACCGACGAAGCTCGACAGGACTGCCCTGCGTGCTTCCTTGTGAGACACCGGCGGTGTCGCCTCGGTGATTGCCGTCATCGTCTGCCTTCCCGGTTCTGCTGCGCCACACTCATCGCGCTACGGAAAACAATGACCCCACTCACATACGTCTGAAAAGCGGGACTATCCCCACATGAATTGCAGAAAATCCGTGGAAGACACGAAGGCGCAGTTCAGGCCGTGACGAACCGGATGAACGCCCGCGCGACCCGGCTCAGCGTCGTTTCCTGATGCCACGCGACGACGACGGTCACCGACGCCGGTTTCGGTTCGGCGATCGGTTTCACGACGACGGGCAGGCCTTCGTACGTGACGTCCACCCGGGGCCGTTGCAGCAGCAGCGTCCACCCCAGGCCGCGCCCGACGAATGCCCGCGCCGTCTCGAAGTTCGCGGTGCGGTACGCCACCCGGGGCGCGAACCCGGCCTGCCGGCAGACGTCCATCGCATGGTTGGTGCTCGGCGGCGCGTCGAGGAGCACCATCGGGTGCTCCGCGAGATCCGCGAGGCGTACCGGCCCGTCGACGCCCGCCAGCGGATGTTCCGCCCCGAGCACCACCATCGGCTCGCGGGTCATCAGCGGCACGGTCTGCCAGTCCGGGGGCAGGTCGAGGTCGTAGACGATGGCGACGTCGAGTTCGCCGCCCTCGAGCTGCGTCCGCAACCGGTTCTGGGTGTCTTCGCGGAACTCCACCGACGCGCGCGGGTACTCGGTGGTGAACGCGTACAGCATCGACGGCAGGATCGTCGGGCCGAGCGCCGGGTAGCAACCGACGGCGATCGGCCCGGCGACGACCCCGCCCGCACCGGACGCGTCGGCCTGTAATTCCCCCGCCTGCTGCAACAGGGCGCGCGCCCGCGACAGCACCGCCTCCCCCGTCGGGGTCAGCTGCACACCGCGGGCCCGCCGGCGGACGCACAACTGCGCCTTCAGTGCCTTCTCCAGATCCGTCACCGCAGCGGACAACGCCGACTGCGACAGGTGCATCCGCTCGGCCGCACCACTGATCGTCCCGGTCTCCGCTACCGCGACGAACGCCGCCAGCTGGCGCATCGTGTACACGGGGACGTTGTCGGGGCGCGGCATGCAAGAACGGTAGCTCGGACGATCAGCCGCCGGTGGCCGCCGGAACCTGCGCGAGCACCTCCCGGGTGGCGGTGACCAGCCGCTCGAGCCACGCGTCCGTGCCGACGGCCCGCCGGAGCGGCTCGTTGGGGAGTTCGATGCTCACCGGCAGGCCTGCCGGCAACGTCGACCAGATGTCGGCGAGCGGGATGCCACCCGCCCCGGGAACGAGGCGCTCCTCGCGCGCCTGACGGATCAGTTCGGCGTCGTCCGTGGGCGCGGGCACCGAGCCGTCGCACATCTGCGCGTAGTGCAGCCACTCCCGCGGGATCGCCGCGAGGTCGGCCGCAGTGGTGCTCGACCGTCCGACGTGCAGGGCGTCCACCAGCACGCTGCGGGCAGGCCCGTCGGCCTGCGACACGATCTCGACCGCGGCGGTCGCGTCGGGCACGGCCGTCCACGGCATGAACTCGAGGCTCGCGACGATGCCGTAGTTCGCGCACAGTTCCGCCAGCCGCGCGTAGGAGTCGGTGAGCCGCGAGCGGTCGCGGTCGTCGCCGCCGACGAGCACGGCCTTCGCGCCGAGCCGTGCGCCCGCCTCGAGCAGAGGAACGTACGACTCCGGAGCGAAATCTGTTCCCAGCCGGATGATTTCGAGGTCGAACACCTCGATCGGCGAGTCGTCGAGACGGCGCACCAGCGCGTCGAGGGCGGCCGGGTTCTCATGCAGCGGGTAGGCGGTGGTGCCGGGTGCGGCGGGCAGCAACCGGATGCCGATCGTGTCGAAACCGTGTTTCTCGGCGAGGTCCACCTGCTCGAGCGGCGCGGTGTCGAGCACCGTGAGCGCGGCAAGGCCGAGTGGGGCGGTCATCGCAGTTCTCCTGTCGTCGAGGTGAGGCGGCGACCGGTGAGGTAGCCGAAGGTCATGGCCGGGCCGAGGTTGATGCCGCCGGACGGGTAGTGACCGCCCATGACGCTGGACTGGTCGACGCCGACGGCGAACAGTCCGCCGATCGGCTGGTCGTCGTCGTTCAGCACCCGGGACGTCGAATCGGTGACCAGGCCCGCGAATGTGCCGAAGCTGCCGGGGACCACCTTGACCGCGTAGAACGGGCCCTCCTCGAGCGGTGCGAGGGCCGGGTTGGGCCAGGGGTTGTCGGCGTCTCCGGACCCGACGGTGAACGGTGTGGTGCCACGGCCGAATTCGGGGTCGACGCCGTCGCGGGCGCCCTCGTTGAACGCCGCGACCGTCTTCTCCAGGCCGTCCGGGTCGACGCCGATCTTCTCGGCCAGTTCGCGCACCGTGCGGCCGCGGGTGAGGTAGCCCGACTTCAGGTACGGCCACGTGGGGATCGGCAGCGGCTTGGCCATGCCGAGCGGGAAGTACCGCAGGTACCGCTGGTCGGCGATCAGCCAGGAGCACACCTCCTCGCCGTCGGGCACCTGCTCGACCATCGCGAGCGTGTAGTCGTGGTAGCCGAGCCCCTCGTTGACGAAGCGTCGTCCGTCCGCGAGAACACCGATGGCGCCGGGCTTTCCGCGGTCGAGGATGTGCGGGAACACGCCCTCCTTGCCGTTGCGGTACCGGATGATCGACACCGGGCAGTACGCGACCGGGGAGGCGACCGAGTCGTCGAGTCGGCCGCCCGCGGATTCGCCGAGCGTGATGCCGTCGCCGGTGGTCGTGGACGGGGTCAGCGTCCAGTGCTCGTGTCCGGTGGGGGTGCGGGGGAACAGTTCGCGGCGCCGGTCGACGTCGCGACTGAAGCCGCCGGTCGCGAGGACGACACCGCATCGGGCGTGCACGGTGTAGGCGCCGTCCGGGCCCGCCAGCCGGACACCGGTGACTTTGCCCGCGGAGTCGGTGGTCAGTGCGGTGGCCGCCGTGCTCACGCGGATCTCGACGCCGGCGTCGAGCGCCGACCGCAGCAGCCTGCCGACGAGCGCGGTGCCGTTGACGAGTTGCTGCCCGCGACGCTTGGTGGCGAGGTCGAGCAGGTGGGTGGACACCCGTTTCGTGCAGTGGAGAAACGCCTTCGCCGACCGGGTCGAGTGCAGGAACGCCTGCAGGTCGGGGCCGGCCATGATGCCCATGCCGAGGAACGACGTCTCGTAGAGTTGCCGCCGGAGCAGGGCCGCGACATCGGGTCCGAGTGTCCGCAGGCTCACCGGTTTCGGTCCGACCGAGCGGTGACCCGTTCCGGCACCGGGTGTGTCGCCGTGGATGTCGGCGATCTTCGCGCCCGGAACGAACTGCAGCGCCGTCTTCTTCTCGAAGAACTCGACCATCTCGGGCGCGCCGTCGAGCAGGGCGTCCACCTTGGCGGCGTCGAAGTTCTCGCCGAGCCGGTGTTCGAGATACGTGCGCGGCGCCGAGCGGTCCTCGTTGACACCGTCCGCGTGCGCGAACAGATTCCGCGGCGTCCACATCCACCCGCCCGACCACGCCGTGGCGCCGCCGCACGTGTCCGCCTTCTCGACGACGAGGACGGACGCTCCCCCGTCGGCGGCGGCGACGGCGGCGGACAGGCCGCCCGCGCCGGAGCCGATGACGACGACGTCGTAGGCCGGGGTGGAAGGGTCGGGGGTCATGCGTTCTCCTTGGTGGTGACGGGGGCGGGGGCGGGCGTGAGGTCGACGACCCGGCCGGTGCGGGACGACTCGTAGACGGCGGCGACGATCGCGAGCGAGGCGCGGGCGTCGCGTCCGGTGACGGCAGGCGCCCGGCCGGTCAGGACGGCGTCCGCGAAGTCCTGCACCTGGAGGGTGTGGAAATCGGCGAGTCCGGCGTTGACCTCGGTGACGTCGAGATTGGCGCGGACGTCAGAGGTGAAGGGCGCCCGGAACTCGGTGTCGCCCGGCACGGTCCAGATCTCGTTGACACCCTCCTGCCCTTCCGGGAATTCGAGAACGCTCGCGACCGCACCGGTCTGTCCGAGCACGGTGACCCGGTTGCCGAGGTTGTGGTTGGCGCCGGTGGTCGCGGTGACGGTGGCGGTGCCGCCCGACGCGAACGACACGACCGCCGACGCGCTGTCCTCGGTCTCGATGTGCTCGCCGTGCGTGTGGGTGCGGATGAAGCCGCTCACCTGGACGGCCTCGCCCATGAACCACTGCAGCATGTCGATCTGGTGCACGGCCTGCGTCATGAGGACACCGCCGCCGTCGGTGTCCCACCGTCCGCGCCACGCGTCGGCGGAGTAGTAGGACGACGGGCGGTGCAGGATCACCGACGCCTCACCGAGTACCGGAACACCGATCCGGCCGTCGTCGATCGCATCCCGGATGCGGCGGGCGGCGGGCCAGAAGCGGCGCTGGAACAGCACCCCGAACGTGATGCCCGCGCGGTCCGCGGCCTCGACCATCCGGTCGGC
Source organism: Rhodococcus sp. P4_B6 (assembly GCF_056402215.1). NCBI lineage: Bacteria > Bacillati > Actinomycetota > Actinomycetes > Mycobacteriales > Nocardiaceae > Rhodococcus > Rhodococcus sp. P4_B6. The sequence continues at coordinate 40,496 of NZ_JBFUHV010000045.1, forward strand.
GGCGGCGACGTCGACGGCGATCGGCTTCTCGCACAGCACGTGGATGCCCGCCTGCGCGGCCGCGACGACAACCTCCTCGTGGACGGGATGCGGCGTGCACACGGTGCACGCGTCGAGCCCGAGGGTGAACAGTTCCGCGACCGACCCGACGGCCCTCGTGATGCCGTGCGCCGCAGCGAATGTCCGGGCCCGTTCCAGGTCGGGGTCGCAGCACCCGACGACCTCGACGCCGGGCACCTGCTGCAAGGCCCGGGCGTGGTTGCCGGCGATCTTGCCGCAGCCGACGATGCCGATTCGTAGTGCCATCAGAAGTGCTCCTCGGTTTCGACGTCCCGGGCGGCGGACTCGCCGCGGTCGAGACGGTTCAGGGCGTCGACGTCCCCGGCCGTGAGCCGGACGTCGAGGGCAGCCAGGTTCTCGGCCTGACGTGCGGGATCGGCCGACCGGACGATCGGGACGACACCCTGCGCGCGATGCCAGGCCAGGACCACCTGCGCGGGCGAGTGGCCGAGGCGTTCGGCGATCGCGGTGACCGCGGGTGCGCCGAGCACGTCGCCGCGGCCGAGCGGACTCCACGACTGCGTGGACACCCCGAGTTCGTCGTTCGCGCGGCGGACGGGCAGCCGGGCGAGCGACGGGTCCATCTGAATCTGGTTGACGGCCGGGGCCTTTCCGGTCTCGGCGACGACGCGGCGCAGGTGCGTGCCCAGGAAGTTGGAGACGCCCACGTGCCGCACCAGCCCGGCGTCCCGGCAGGCGAGCATCGCCTCGAACGCCGTGACGTATGTGTCGTGGCGTGGCAGCGGCCAGTGGATGAGGAACAGGTCGAGCCGATCGAGCCCGAGACTCTTCAGGCTGCGTTCGACGGCACCGCGGATGTCACCCGACACGTGATCGCTCCCGCGCAGTTTGGTGGTGACGAACAGTTCGTCGCGGGGCAGACCGCACTCCGCGAGGGCGGCGCCCACGGCGTCCTCGTTCCCGTAGATGGCGGCAGTGTCGATCAGCCGGTAGCCCGCCTCGATGCCGGACAGCACGGCCCGGGTGGCGTCCGGACTGGTCAGCGGCCAGGTCCCGAGACCGAGGGGCGGGATCGCCATCATGCGCTGACCACCTCGCGGGCCTCGGCGGCCGCCGTGATCTTCGCGGCGACGTCGGCCGCGGTCACCAGAGCGGTATGGATGGAGCCGCCGTCACCGCTCGCGTCACCGACCGGGTGGACGCCGAGCCGGGGTGCCAGCCCCCTCAGCGCGGCGAGCAGGTCGGCGCGGGGCTCGACGCCGTGCGAGATCAGCAGTTCACCGGGAGCGTCGACCACCCGCTCCTCGCCGCCGGTCGAGATCACCACCCGGTCTTCCTCGATCCGCGTCACGATCGACGACAGATGGGTGGTGAGGTTCTCGCTCGCGGCGAGCCGCGGCAGCAGCACGATCTTTCCGCGCCGGCCGACGTCGTGGGCGATGGTCTCCTGCGGGCCGATCATGACGACCGTCGTGCCGTGCTGGAGCAGGTCGTCGGCGACCGCGGCCGCTTCCCGGTCGGCGCCGAAGATCGTGATCGCCTCGGGGGCAGGGTCACCGGATGCCAGGAACTCCCGGACGTCGCGGACCCTGCGGGTGCCGGCCCCGGGGAGGTCGACCGCGGGTCCGCGGCCGCCGGTCGCGAGCACGATGGCGTCGAAATCCAGGCCGGCCAGTGCGGCGGCGTCGACCCGCGTGCCGGGGTGGCAGGTGACGTCGAGGTCGGTGAGTTCGGCGAGGTACCACTCGACGATCCGCGAATACTCGGGGTACTCGTGGAGCCGGGACGCCAGCGCGAAATCCCCACCGAGGCTGCCGCGTTCGTCGTAGAGGTCCACGCGGTGCCCGGCGAGGGCGAGGTCGCGGGCGGCCGCCATGCCGGACGGTCCGGCCCCGACCACCGCGACGCGCACGGGCACGTCCGCCGGCGTCGACGGCTGCTCGAGTTCGCGGCCCACCCACGGGTTGACCGAGCACGGGACGGGTCCGGCGGCGAGGCTGTCGATGCAGTAGTTGCAGGCGATGCACGGCCGGTACCGGCCGCCGTCCAGCGCGCGGTTCGGGAAGTCGGGGTCGGCGTGCAGCGTGCGGGCCATGCTCACGAAGTCGGCCTGCCCGGATTCGATGATCTGCGCGGCGATCTCGGGTGAGCTGATCCGGCCCGCGACGCCGACCGGGATGTCGAAGTCCCGCGTGTACTGCCGGGAGTAGGGGGCGAGGAGGCCGCGCGGCCACTCACCGGGCTGGATGATCCACTGCCCGGATTCGTAGTTGCCGGCGGAGACGTCGAGGAAGTCGAGGCGGTCGGTGTCGATCGCGTCGATGCGGGCGCGCGTCGTCTCGGCATCGAGTCCGCCGTCGATCGCCTCGAACGCCGAGAACCGCAGTCCGAGAGCGATACCCGGGGCCATGGTGCGGACGGCGTCGATGACGCGGTTGACGAACAGCGTCGGGTCGGCCCACTCGTCGTCGCGGTGGTTGTACGCCGGTGAGAGGAATTGGTGGATGAGGTAGCCGTGCCCGCCGTGCAACGAGATGACGTCGATTCCGGCTTGCTGACAGCGCGCGGCGGCCTCGCCGAAGCATTCGACGATGTGCTCGATGTCGTCGCCGTCGAGTTGCTCGGGCATGTCACCGCCGACCACCGCGCACGGGATCGGTGACGGTGCGACGGGGACGAATCCGCTGACGGCGCCCTGCGCGGTGCGGCCGCCGTGGTTGAGTTCGACACCCACCACCGCGCCCTGCGCATGGATCGCGTCGGCCAGCTTCACGATGCCCGGGAGGCGTTCGTCGACGTCGACGCCCATCTGCCGGATGCGGCCCTTGCCGTCGGCGCGCACGTAGCTGGCCTCGGTGAACACGAGAGCCGCGCCGCCCGCCGCGCGGCGTTCGAGATACGCGATGTACTCGTCGGTCATCGTGCCGTCGACCTCGCAGTAGTTGCGTTCCATCGGGGCCGACACGAAGCGGTTGCGCAGTCGCACGTTGCCCAGGTCGAGGGGCGCGGCGAACGGGTGCGCGGTCATCGGGACTCCTCCAGGACGGTCGGGGCGGACTGCTCGGCGAGCAGGTCGCCGAGGTGGCGTCGCATGCGGTCGGGGTCGGGGGTGACGCCGGTGAGGAGGGCGAATGTGTCGGCCGCCTGCGCGACGAGCATCTGGCCGCCGTCGAGGACGGCGCAGCCGAGAGCGGTTGCCGCCAGAACGAGTTCGGTGCGCAGCGGGCGGTAGACGATGTCGGCGACCCACAGCCCGGGATGGAGCGCGCCGGTGTCGAACGGCGTTCCCGGATATCCGACCATGCCGATCGGGGACGCGTTGACGACGCCGTCGCAGTGCGCCAGGTTCGCTTCGATCGCGTCGAGTCCGATGGCCGTGACCGTCGTCTGCGGGAACGCGGCCTCGAGGCGCGCGCAGACGTCCGCGGCACGGGACGGGTCGACGTCGGCGATCCGCAGGTCCCGCACCCCGGCGGCGGCGAGCGCGTAGGCGACGGCCGAACCGGCACCGCCGGCGCCGGCGAGAACGACGCGTCCGAGCGCGGCGTCGGGCAGTCCGCGGCGCAGCGCCGAGAGGAATCCGCTGTGGTCGGTGTTGTGACCGATCAGGCGGCCGTCGCGGACGACGACGGTGTTGACGGCACCGAGAAGTCGTGCGTTGTCGGACAATTCGTCGAGGGATTCGGCGACCGCCTGCTTGCACGGGTGGGTGATGTTGAACCCGGTGCAGCCTGCCGCGACGGCACGCCGCAGTGTGTCGCCGGACCTGTCGACGGGGATGCCCTCCGCGGCGACGTCGATCAGGTCGTAGCGGTAGTCGGGGAGGCCGAGGGCGGCGGCCTCGTGTTCGTGCAGCGCCGGGGACAGGGACGTGGCGATCCCTGCCCCGACGAGGCGGATCCGGTGCCGGGTGGATTCGGGGTGCATGAAGATCTCCTGCAGAGGTGTCGGTCAGGCGTCGTTGCGGACGAGCGCCTGCTCCCGCGTGCCGGCCGTCGTCGCGTCGGGTTCGCCCAACTGCTCGGTGGGGGTGCGGTAGGTCTCGGGACCGGTGAGCGCGGCGGCCGAGGACAGCAGGGCGAAGCCCAGGCACATCCAGGCGACCGGCGTCCAGTTCGCGGTGTCGCCCGCCGACAGCCACTGCGCGATGGCCGGGGTGAAACCGGCGACCAGCAGTCCGAGCATGAGGCTCACGGCCATTCCGGTGTACCGGACCTTGGCAGGGAACTGCTCGGGGAAGTACGCCGGGTACACGCCGTTGGGCATCGCGTAGAACAGGCCGATCAGGACGATGCCGGCCGCGAACACCATGGGCGCACTGCCGGTTCCGATGGCGTGGAAGAACACGAACACCATGCCTGCGGCGCCGACGGCGCCCGTCACGAACACCGGCTTGCGGCCGATCCGGTCGGCGAGGATRCCGAACAGTGGCTGGGTGAGCACCGCGACGAAATTGGCGGTGGCGATCGCCCACAGCATGGTGGAGCGTTCGAGCCCGGCGACCTGCACGGCGTACGCCAGCGCGAAGACGTTGACGATCGTGTTGATCATCGCGAATGTCGCGCTGAGGCTGATGCGGATCACGGTGCGCCAGTGCGAGCGGAACATCTCGACGACGGGAATGCCTGCCGTGTCGTCCTGTTCCTTCAGCTCCTCGAAGACTTCCGGCTCGTCGAGCTTGCGACGCAGCCAGACCGCGACGCCCGTCACGACGATGCTGAGCAGGAACGGCACCCGCCAGCCCCACGAGTAGAGCGCGTCGTCCGGCAGTGCGGCCACGGGTATGAACACCAGACTCGAGATGACGATGCCGAACATGATGCCGCTCATGGTGAAGGAGGTGAAGAATGCGCGGCGACCGTCGGGCGCGTGCTCGAGGGTCAACGCGGAAGATCCGGGAGATTCTCCGCCCGCGGACAGGCCCTGCAGCAACCGCAGGAGCACCAGGATGATGGGCGCGGCCATTCCGATCTGCTCGTACGTGGGAAGGCAGCCGACGACGACCGTCGCGATGCCCATGAGGAGCAGGCAGGCCAGCAGGGAATTCTTGCGGCCGTATCGATCGCCGAGGTGCCCCCACAGCACGGCGCCGAGCGGACGCGCGATGTACGCGACGCCGAGCGTGCCGATCGACAGCAACGTCGCCGTCGCTCCTCCGCCGGGGAAGAAGATCTTCGGGAAGACGAGCGCTGCCGCGGACCCGTAGATGAAGAAGTCGTAGTACTCGAGCGTGCTGCCGAGGAATCCCGAGACGGCGGCCCGGCGGGCGTTCTCGTTCGGTTGTCCCCCGGTGTCGCGTGTAGACGTGCTTGCCATGGTGTTCCTTTCGTCCCAGGATCCGGTGTCGCCGCGAGGCGTTCTTCGGAGGTGACTCACCTCACACGAAGTTCCGGACCGTGACGAGCGTGTCATGGCGGACTATGCGCAGTCCAGCGCAAAAAAAGTCTTAGATATAGATCGAAAACGTCCTAATCGGGAGTCGGCAGGATCTCCTCCGACACCGCGAGCGCCACCCGGAGCGCGTCGGAGACACGACGGGGCGACCAGGCGAGGCCGTGGTTCATGTAAATGGGCTCGCCGGTGAGGGGAACGAACACCGTGCCCGGGGGCGTGATCGCGGCGATGCCCGACGTCATCAGCGCCACGCCGACACCCGTCGCCACCAGCATCAGGATCATGTACGGGTCGGTGATCTCCTGAACGACGCGGGGACGGAACCCCGCATCGACGCAGGCGCGCATCGCCACCTCCTGCAACGCCGAACCGGCCGACAGCGGCGTCGTCACGAACCCGTCCTCGGCGAGGTCGCGCAGGTCGATCTCCGACTCCGACGCGAGCGGGTGATCCGCGGGCAGCACAGCACCGAACGGCTCCCGGCGGATCAGCCGCGTCGACACCGATGCCGTCTCGACGGGAAGCCCGACGAACGCGAGATCGAGTGCACCACTGTCCAGTTGGGTGATGGCGTCGCGGGTCATGATTCGCCCGACGAGGGTGAGTTCGATGTCGGGGTAGCGTTGCCGGAGCGCGCGGGTGAGCGGCGGCAGAGACAGATGGTTGAGCACACCGGTGAAGCCGATCTTGATGCGGCCGTACACACCCCCGGCGGACGCGCGGGTGGCCTGACGCGCGATGTCGACGCTCTCGAGAATGCGGTAGGCGTGTGGCAGGAACGTGTGGCCCGCCGACGTGAGCGCGACGCTGCGGGTGCTCCGCTCGAACAACGGCACGCCGATGTCCTTCTCGAGTTTGCGCACCGTCTGACTCAGCGGCGACTGCGCCATCTGGAGTCGCGCGGCGGCCCGGCCGAAATGCAGTTCTTCGGCGACGGCGACGAACGCCTGCAGCCAGCGAATCTCCATCGGATTCCCTTCGGCGAGTTTGACGAGTGTGGCTCAGCCCATATATTCCAATTCGTACACAGTGCGAAATAGATCATTCCGATTTCGCACATAGAACAAGACTAATGCGCACACAGTCGCGAGGAGAAACCACCATGGTCACGTATCCCGAGGGCGCGACCGCGCTCGTCACCGGCGGCGCGAGCGGAATCGGTGCGGCGTGCGCGAAACGCCTCGCCGGCGCCGGGGTCCGCGTCGTCACCGCGGACGTCGCCGCCGGGGCCGACGAGCGCCTCGACGTCACCGATGCCGACGCCGTCGAGAACCTCGCCGCACGCCTCGGCCGCGTCGACATCCTCGTCAACAGCGCCGGTGTGGTGGGACCGTCGGCGCCACTGGTCGACGTCGAACTCGAGGACTGGCGCCGCACGTTCCGCATCAACGTCGAGGGGACGTTCCTCGTGTGCCGCGCGTTCGTGCCCGCCATGACCGACGCCGGCTGGGGACGGGTCGTGAACATGGCGAGCATCGCGGCCAAGGATGGTAATCCCGGGCAGAGCGCCTACTCGGCGTCCAAGGCAGCGGTGATCGCGTTGACGAAATCGCTCGGCAAGGAGGTCGCGACGACCGGCGTCCTCGCCAATGTGGTCGCCCCGGCGGCGGTGGAGAGCCCGATGAACGCCGGCACCGACCCGGCGATCCTCGCGCGCTCGCAGAGCCTCACCCCGATGGCCCGGATGGGACGGCCCGAGGAGATCGCCGAACTCGTCGCATGGCTGTGCTCGGAGGCGCTCAGTTTCTCGACCGGTGCCGTCTACGACGCCAGCGGTGGCCGGGCGTCGTACTAGCGCTCACAACCAGTGCGGCGGCTCGGGGATGTCCGCGCCGAGTCCGACCGCGCCGCGGCCGGCGGCCCACCGCACCACTGCGGCGAGAGGGCCGGACACCTTGTCGGCTGTCGGCGAATCCGGCTGTACCGCAACCGGTTCACAGCCGTCGACCGTGAGCACGAGGCCCGCGCCGAGGTCCTTGCGACGCCACATGCCGGTGATGTCGGTGAGCAGCGACTCCAGCACGACGTCGGGGAAGTCGCCGAACCGGCCACCGTTCCCCAGGTCCACGGCATGGATCCACACCTCCCGGGTGCGCATCCACGCCGTCTCCGACACCGGCACGGTACGGCCCTGTGCGGTGCGCACCTGCGCCTCCCACGCCGAGTCCGGTAGGTTCCGCCACTTCTCGTCGAGGCGGGCGACGGTGTGGTCGAACAGGTTCCGCAACGCCGCGGCCGACAGGGTGGCGCCCTCGGCGATCTCCCGGCCCCGCTGCTCCGGCGACGCGTACATCGGGGTCTCGATCCCGGTGGCCGCCCACTCCAGCAGCCGGCACAGCGCGGCCGCGTTGTAGCCGACGTGCGCCACCAGGTGCGCGCGCGACCATCCGGACAGCGCCGTCGGCTCGTGCAGTTGCTCATCGGTCAGCTCGGCGAGACGCTGCGCGAAATACGCCGTGCCGCGGCGCGCGATCAGCAGCCGCTCGGCCAGGTCGAGATCGTGGAAACTCACGGCCCCTACTTGACGATCGTCTTGTTACGCACCGAACCGAGGCCGTCGATGGTGACCTCGACCGTCTGCCCGTCCTGAATGTAGAGACCGGGCTTGCGGGCGTGCCCGACCCCGCCCGGGGTTCCGGTGATCACCACATCACCGGGCTGCAGCGTCACGATGTGCGAGATGTACTCCACCAGCTTCGCCGGGGTGAACACCAGATCGTCCGTGGTGGTGGTCTGCACCACCTGCCCGTCGAGCGTGGTGACCAGGGCGCCGCCGAACGTGTAGGAGTCGGTGGTCGTCAGGAACGGCCCGAAGCCGCTGGTCTTCTCGAACGTCTTGCCCTGATCCCACTGCAGCGTGCGGTACTGGTAGTCGCGCATCGTGTAATCGTTCATCACCGAGTACCCGGCGATATACTGCTCGGCGTCCGACTCGGACACCTGGTATGCCYGCCTGCCGACGACGAACGCCAACTCCCCTTCCCAGTCCAGCTGGGCGGCGGCGTAGGCGGGGACGATCACGTCGTCGTACGGGCCGGTCAGCGCCTCCCGGAACTTCGCGAACAGGGTCGGGAACTCGGGCAGCTCCCGGCCCATCTCCTGGATGTGGTTGGCGTAGTTCAACCCGACGCAGATGATCTTCCCCGGATTCGGGACCACCGGGGCGTAATCGGCGTCGTCGAGATTCACGGTGTCCCCGGACGCGTTCTCCGCGATCGACTTCCAGTCCGGGTCGTTCAACAGCACGGACAGATCCGGGTAGCCGTCGATGACGGTGGCGGCGGTGTCGGAATCGACACGGACGGCGACGGTCGCACCGGCGCGGCGCAGGGTGGCAAGCTTCATGAGATTTCAGGCTCCTTCGGAAATGTACGTGCGATGAAAGTGCAGGCGCTCGACGATGGGGGCGTCGGAGAACGCGAACAGGTCGAACTCGGTGTCGGCCTCGATCGACCACTCCGTCCAGGACGGGACCACCACCATGTCGCCCTTGCCGACGGTGCGGGTCTGCCCGCCGAGGACGAACCGGCCGGACCCCTCGAACACCTGGTAGACGGTCGATCCGACGTCGCGGCGGGGCCTGGTGCGGGCGCCGGCGCGCAGGCGGTGGAACTCGGCCCGGATGGTGGGCATCACGTCGCCGCCGGTGGTCGGGTTGGTGTAACGGACCGCGGCGTGACCGGGTTCGGTGGTCGCCGCGTAGCCCTCGTCCTCGAGTGCCAGCTGCTCACGCAGCGCCGCGTCGGTGTGCTCCCACCGGTACGCCGCGATCGGCGACGACGTCTTCGCGTCCAACCCCACCAGCGGTCGCAGTCCCGGATGCGCCCACAACCGCTCCGACCGGGACACGTCCGGGGTCGAATCGTCGGTGACGTTCTCGGACCCGAATTCGAAGAACCCGGTGTCGGTGTAGTGCACGAACGGGATGTCGAGGCCGTCGATCCACGCCATCGGCTGATCGGTCTCGTTGTGGTGGCCGTGGAAATGCCAGCCCGGGGTCAGCAGGAAATCACCGCGGCGCATCGCCACCGGGTCGCCGTTGACGACCGTCCACACCCCCTCGCCCTCGACGACGAACCGGAATGCGTTCTGCGCGTGCCGGTGCTCGGGGGCCACCTCCTTCGGGCCCAGGTACTGGATCGCCGCCCACAGCGTCGGCGTCACGTACGGCACCCCGCCCAAACCGGGGTTGGCCAGGGCGATCGCCCGCCGCTCCCCGCCCCGGCCGACCGGCACCAGATCCCCGGCCCGCTGCGCCAACGGGTACAGCGTCGACCACTTCCACACGAACGGCACCGCCCGCGACGTCGGCGTCATCGGCATCAGATCACCGAGCTGAGTCCACAACGGATTCAGGTGTTCGCTCTCGAAATCTTGGTAGAGCTGCTTCAGCTCCGGGTCGTCGTCGACGTGCGGTTCGGTAGCGGTCATGTCATCGACGCTAGGAGTGCCTGCCGCCCCGTCGATACAAAATTCTTGTGTGCAGAATCATCGGTCAGGGTTCGAGGTCCGCGATGTCCACCTCGAGTTCGCGGATCGCGTTCTTGATCTGCGACACCAGCGGGCCCTGCGAGTGCTGACGGAAGCGGGTGATCGGCACGGCCACGGTCAGCGCTCCGACGGCGGTTCGGGCCCGGTTCCGGATGGCGACACCGAATGCGGCGACGCCTTCCTCGGTCTGCTGCACGTTGACGGCGAACCCGACGGCGCGGGCGGCGGACAGTTCCCGGTAGAACTGCTCGAACTCGTCGGCAGGCAGACGGCGGTCGCCCCACTCGCGTTCGTCGTCGGCCAGATCCGCGGGCCGCAGGTACAGCTGAGCGAGGGTGTCCCTCGGTAGCTCCGCCAGCAAAATCCGTCCTCCTGCAGTCAATTCCGCATCGAGGACCTGCCCCTGGCGGTCGCCGACCCGCAAGATTCCCGCCGACTCGGCGGACGACAGGAAGCGGGCCTGGGTGCCGACGCGGATCACGAGGTTGACGGTCTCGCCGCACAGGATCGCGAGCGCCTCCATGTGGGGCCGGCAGAGGTCGTTGAATTCTCGGGTCCACCCCCGCTGTGCCGGGCCGGCCCCCATCGCCGCCCCGGGGTGGTACCGGCGTTTCTCGTCCTGAACGGCGAACCCCCGGTACACCAGCATCGCCATCAGCCGATGCGCGGTCGACGGTGCGATGCCGAGTTCCTCGGCGGCGTCCTTGATCCGCAGCGCTCCGACGTCGCGCAGCATTTGCAGCAGGCGCAGCGCGTTGTCGACGGACTCCAACATGTACGCCGGCTTCTCGATGGTCTTCTTTTTCTGCACAGCAGAACTTTATTGCACGGGTGCTGTGCGCCGCATCACCCTCGATTCATGCCCCTCACCGCCACCACCGCGGCGCCGACGACGAACCGCGTCGGACTGGACCGCACCGCCACGATCGCCGTCGTCGTCTGCTGGCTCTTCGTGGTCTTCGACGGCTACGACCTCATCGTCTACGGCAACGTCATCCCGAGCCTCCAGAACGAATGGGGCATCAGCGCCGCGACCGCGGGCACTCTCGGCAGTCTCGCGTTCCTCGGGATGATGATCGGCGCCGTGCTCGCGGGCCGCCTCTCCGACGTCGTGGGACGCAAGCGGGCGGTGATCGGCTGCGCGATCGTCCTGTCCGTGTTCACCGCGCTGTGCGCGCTGGCGACCGGACCCGTCATGTTCGGCGCGTTGCGTCTGATCGCCGGGCTCGGCCTGGGCGGCCTGGTTCCGACGTCCAATGCGCTTGCCGCAGAACTGGTCCCCGCGAAGTGGCGCGCCGCGGTGGCCACGATGATGATGTCCGGGGTTCCCATCGGCGGCTCGATCGCTGCACTGCTCGGCATCCCCGTCATCCCGAACTGGGGCTGGCAGCCGATGTTCGCGTTCGCGCTCGTCCCACTGATCCTGCTGGTGCCGATCGCATGGAAGACGCTGCCCGACCACACTGCGGCGGTGACGTCGACGGAGGTGCGGCCGGCCACCGGCTTCAGCGCACTGCTCGGTACCCGATTCCGTTCCGTCAGCATCATGTTCGCGCTCGCCACGATGGTCACCCTGCTCGCCTGGTACGGCCTCGGCACGTGGCTGCCCAAACTCATGCAGGGCGAGGGCACCGACCTCGGCAGCGCGCTCACGTTCGCCCTCGCGCTCAACCTCGGCGCCGTCGCGGGCTCGTTCGTCACCGCCTGGGGCGGCGTCCGGTTCGGCACGATCCCCACCAGCATCGTCGCCGCGCTCCTCGCGGGCCTCGCGCTGCTGTCGTTGCTGACGAGCCCGCCGGTCGCGCTGGTCTACGTCATCTTCGTCCTCGCCGGCGTCGGGACCCACGGAACCCAGTGCCTCGTCATCGCCGCGGTCGCATCCCACTACCCCGATTATCTGCGCGGCACCGCCCTCGGCTGGGCGCTCGGCGTCGGCCGTGTCGGGGCCGTCGCGGCACCGCAGATCGGCGGCTTGCTGCTGGCCGCCGGGCTCGGCGCGGATTCCAACTTCATCCTCTTCGGTGTCAGCGCGCTCGTCGCCGCACTGCTGCTCACCGTGATCTGGCGCCGCTTCCCCTCCCCCACGTGAGTGCCGCCGTGTGCCCCGGCACGCTTTGCCACTCACCTGCCCCGAACGCTCGAAACGAAGGAACTGTCATGTCGAACCTGCAGGACGCACGCATCATCATCGCCGGAGGCGGGATCGGCGGCGCGGCCAACGCCCTCGCCCTCGCCAGGAAGGGCGCGAACGTCACCCTGTTCGAACGGGCCACCGAATTCGGGGAGGTCGGTGCCGGACTGCAGGTCGGGCCGCACGGCGCCCGCATCCTCGCCTCCTGGGGCGTGCTCGACGACGTTCTCTCCCGGGCCTTCCTGCCGAAGAACATCGTGTTCCGCGACGCGATCACCGCGGAGGTGCTCACCAAGATCGACCTCGGAGCGGAGTTCCGGGCCCGCTACCGCGGACCGTACTTCGTGACCCACCGAAGCGACCTGCACGCGACGCTCGTCGACGCCGCGCGGGCGGCGGGCGCCGAACTGCACACGGGCGTCACCGTCTCCGACGTGGTCACCGACGGCGACCGGGTGCACGTGAGCACCGACGACGGCCGAACCCACGAGGCCGACATCGCCCTCGGCATGGACGGCCTCAAATCCCGGCTGCGGGCGAAGATCTCGGACGACGAACCGGTGTCGTCCGGTTACGCCGCCTACCGCGGCACCACGCCGTACGACGAGGTCGACCTCGACGAGGACATCGAGGACGTGGTCGGGTACATCGGCCCGGGATGCCACTTCATCCAGTACCCGCTGCGCGGCGGGCAGATGCTCAACCAGGTCGCGGTGTTCGAATCGCCCGGCTACAAGAACGGGGTCGAGAACTGGGGCGGCCCCGAGGAACTCGAGCAGGCCTATGCGCACTGCCACGAGAACGTCCGCCGCGGTATCGACTACCTGTGGAAGGACCGCTGGTGGCCGATGTACGACCGGCAGCCCATCGAGAACTGGGTGGACGGGCGGATGATCCTGCTCGGCGACGCCGCGCACCCCCCGCTGCAGTACCTGGCGTCGGGAGCGGTGATGGCGATCGAGGATGCGAAGTGCCTGGCCGACTATGCCGACGAGGACTTCTCCGCCGGTGGTGGCAACTCCGCGTGGCCGCAGATCCTGAAGGAGGTCAACACCGAACGCGCACCGCGCTGCAATCGCATCCTCACCATCGGACGCATGTGGGGCGAGTTGTGGCACCTCGACGGCACCGCCCGCATCGCACGCAACGAACTGTTCCGCACCCGGGACACGTCGAGCTACAGGTACACCGACTGGCTGTGGGGTTACTCGTCCGATCGCACGTCATAATCGCCTCCCCGCCCGGAGGGTTCGGCAGACTGGGTGAGTGACCCTCAACCTGGTGCGAACCCGTGTGTGGCGTGATGGCGAGTGCGTGGGCAAGGATTTTCCGCTTGCCGACGTGTCCGAGAAGGTGCGGGACGAGAACGCGCTCGTGTGGGTCGATCTGTGCGACCCCGACCACGAGTGCCTGACCGAGCTGGCGAACGAATTGCTCCTCGATCCGAACGCCATCGAGGATGCCGTCGCCCGCGGTGAGCGACCGAAGGCGACGCGTTACGCCGGCCACGCATTCGTGACCGCGTACGCAACCTGGTTCGACGCCGACGACGTCAGCACGCTGGGCGTCCTCGACTCACGGCTTCGGCTCAGCCGCGTCTCGGCGTTCGTGCTGTCGAACGGGATCATCACGGTGCGGCGGGACGACCGGTTCGACATGTCGCAGGTGGTGGAGCGCTGGGAGGAGGACCCCGCGCTGCTCACACCGGGTTCGGGTGCACTCGCGCTCCTGCACGGCCTGCTCGACGCCGTCGTGGACGGCCAGTTCGAGACGATCGAGACGATCGACGACGCGATCGAAGCGCTCGAGGAGGGACTGTTCGACGAGTCCGCGCGGACCAAGGAGATTCAGCAGCGCACGTACCGGTTGCGGAAGGAACTGGTGCAACTGCGTCGCGTCGTGCTGCCGATGCGGGAGGTGGTGGGCGCCGTCATCCGGGGGCGCGCCGAATCCGAACACGATCGGTCGCCGGTTCTCGACAGCTTGTACACCGACCTCTACGACCACGTGACGCGTGCGGCCGAGTGGACGGAGTCGTTGCGTGACATGGTGGTGACCGTGTTCGAGACGAATCTGTCGCTGCAGGACGCCCGGCTCAACACCGTCATGAAGAAGCTCACCGGCTGGGCGGCCATCATCGCGGTCCCCACCGCGGTGACGGGGTGGTTCGGTCAGAACGTCCTGTTCCCTGGGGTCGGGCAGGTGTCGGGGACGATCGTCAGCACCGTCGTGATCGTGACGTCCGCGAGCCTGCTGTATGTCTTGTTCCGACGGCGCGACTGGCTCTGACGGATCTAGAGTTCGCTCGGCTGCGACACGGCCAGCAGCACCCGGAGGTTGTCGGTGACCACCCTGGCCGAGATGGTGGGATCGATGGCGCGCTGAATGCCCAGTCCGACACCGAGACTGAGGATGCTGCTGGCCGCGTCCTGCGCGGGCACGGGCAGGACGACCCCGAGTGAGTCGGTGAACGATTTCAGCAGCGTGACTGTGATCTCCCGCGCGACACCGAGGGTGGCGGTGAGGGCGTCGCGGAGTTCGGGGTCGTGACGGGACAGCACGATCAGTTCGAATTCCAGCATGGTCCATCCGACGTCGCCGAGCGTCTTCTCCGCCCAGGCCTGGAACGCCTCGAGTCGCTCCTCCATCGTCTCGCCGCCGCCGAGCGCCTCCGCGATCTCCTGCCCCTTGGTGGCGTGGATGAGCCCGAGCACCTCGAGGCACAGTTCCTTCTTGTTCTTGAAGTTGGAGTACACCGCGCCCTTGGAGTAGCCGGCCTCGTCGGCGACTTTCTCGAGTGAGGTGGCCGCGTACCCGTCGGCGAGAAAGAGGTCGCGCGCGGTCGCGACGAGATGCGCCCGCGTCCGCGCCTGACTCTCCGACCTGGTCAATCGCGCCATGCTCACCCTTTCTCCGAAGCCCCTGCGAGAATATTCTACTTTTCATATACCGCCGGTATCTGGTTTCTGATAGCTTTCTAGGTATGACTTCGAGTGACACACAAATCAGCCGCGGGCTGGTGCTCGGTTGCGGCGGCACGCTCGGCGCAGCCTGGACGGTGGCGGCCCTGGTCGCCGTGAGCGACGCCCTGGGATGGGATCCACGCGACGCCGACGTGCTCGTGGGCACGTCCGCGGGCGCCGAACTCGTCACCATGCTGGGCGGCGGCGCCGGCGTCGACGAACTGCTCGCGATGCAACTCGGTGGGGCCACGCATCCGGCGCTCGACGGGCATCTCGCCGCCGCACCGGGACGGTTCCCGCCGCTCCCGGCGCCAGGCCTCGGTTCGCCCGGCCTGCTGCGCCGCGGACTGCCGCCCGTCACCGCCGCGAGCGGACTCCTTCCCCGCGGCCGCGGCGACACCGCCTGGCTCGACCGGCTCGCACAGCGGTTCACGGGCGCGCCCGGCTGGGTTCGCCACCCGGCGACATGGCTGGTGAGCATGGACTACGACACGGGCGAACGCGTCGCATTCGGCTCACCCGGCGCACCGGCCGCGACCCTGTCCGAAGCGCTGCGGGCGTCGTGGGCGATTCCCGGCTGGTTTCCCCCGGTCCCCATCGGGCCCCGCCGGTTCGTCGACGGCGGGGCGGCGTCCACCGCATCCGCCGACCTCGCGCTCCCCCTCGCACTCGACGAGGTGATCGTGCTGGCACCGATGGCATCGACCGGCCGCATCCCCGGCCGCCGGGCGGCCCGCATCGAACGCCGGATGCTGCGGAACTGGATGAGTGCGGGCCTGGACGCCGAAGTCGCGAGGCTGGAGGCGGCCGGTACGCGGGTGCTCCGGCTCGACGCGACCGCCGAGGACCTCGCCGTCATGGGCCCGAACTTCATGGACGGCCGGCGCCGGCTCGCCCCCCTCGAACATTCCCTCGTCACCACCCGAGCCCAGCTCGCGAACGGAGTCCGCGCATGAACCACTACGACATCCTCATCGTCGGTGCCGGGATCTCCGGCATCGGGGCCGCCATCCGCCTGAAGCAGAGCGGGATCGACAACTTCGCCGTTCTCGAGAAAGGGGACGCGCTGGGCGGGACGTGGCGCGACAACACCTACCCGGGCTGCGCATGCGACGTCCCCTCGGCCCTGTACTCCTATTCGTTCGCACCGAACCGGGAGTGGTCGCGGTTGTTCGCCGGGCAGGAGGAGATCCGCCGGTACATCGAGCGCACCGCCACCGATCACGGGGTACCCGCCCACGTGAAGTTCGGAACCGAGATGCAGCGCGCCGAGTGGAGCGAGCAGACGAGGCGCTGGACGGTGGACACGTCCGCGGGCACGTTCACCGCGAACGCCGTCATCGCCGCCGCCGGGCCGTGGAACGAACCGCTCGTTCCCGCGATTCCCGGTCTCGACACATTCACCGGCGAGGTCTTCCATTCCTCCCGCTGGAATCACGACTACGACCTCGCAGGCAAACGCGTGGCGGTCGTCGGAACCGGTGCGTCCGCGGTGCAATTCGTCCCGGCCATCCAGCCGAAGGTCGGGGAACTCCATCTGTATCAGCGGACCGCGCAATGGGTGCTGCCGAAACCCGACCACTCCCTGCCCGGCGTCGAGCGCACGATCCTGCGCCGCGTACCGGGCGCGATCCGCGCGTTGCGACGCCTCGAGTACGCGATCATGGAATCTCTCGGGCTCGGCTTCCGGCACCCGTGGATCCTGCGGGTGATCCAGCAGGTCGGCAAGGCGCAACTGCGTACCCAGGTGCGGGATCCGAAGCTGCGCAAGGCGTTGACGCCCGACTACACGCTCGGATGCAAGCGGCTGCTGCTGTCCAACACGTACTACCCCGCACTCACCCGCCCCAACGTCGAGGTGCACGCCACCGCCGTGCAGTCGGTGCGCGGCAACGTCGTCGTCGGCAGCGACGGCGCCGAACGGGAAGTGGACGCCATCATCTTCGGCACCGGCTTCCACATCCTCGACATGCCCATCGGGTCCAAGGTGTTCGACGGCGAGGGCCGCAGCCTCGACGACCACTGGAAGGGCAGCCCGCAGGCGTACCTCGGCACGACCGTCGCGGGCTTCCCCAATGCGTTCGTCCTCCTCGGACCGGCCCTGGGCACCGGCCACACGTCGGCGTTCATGATCCTCGAGGCACAACTCGAATACCTGATCCAGGCCGTCACCGCGGCCCGAAGCAACGGATGGACCAGGATGGAACCGCGCCGGGACGTGCAGGACGCGTTCAACGCCCAGGTCCAGGAAGCCCTGGCCACCACCGTCTACAACGCCGGTGGCTGCCAGAGCTACTTCCTCGACGTCAACGGCCGCAACAGCTTCAACTGGCCGTGGTCGACCGACCGCATGCGGCAGCGACTCGGCCGGTTCGACGAGGCGGCGTACGACGTGTCGCGTGAGCCGGCGACGGCTACAGCGACTTCGCGATGATTCCCTTCATCACCTCGTTGGCGCCCGCGTAGATCTTCTGGACGCGGGCGTCCTCGTACATCCGGGCGATCAGGTACTCACGCAAGTGCACCTCGATGCAGTGATCCAGAGCTGCCCGAAGCCCTGCCCCTCCTCGCCGAGCAGATTCGACTTCGACCCGTTGGCGATGTTGTCGTCGCCGTCCCGGATCGCGGTGGCACCACCATGAATATCTACACCCACCCGGACCGCATCACCTGACGTGAGTGGCAAAGCGTGTGCGGGCACGCTTTGCCACTCACATGCGGGGTCAGATGCGCTTGAAGAGGGCGGCGAGGGCCTGGCCGCCACCGATGCACATGGTGACGATGCCGAGTTCGAGGTCGCGGCGCACCATGTCCTTCGCGATCCGCAGACTCAGGATCGCCCCGGTCGCCCCGACCGGGTGACCCAACGCGATCGCCCCACCGTACGGGTTGGTCTTCTCCGGGCTCAGCTTCGCGTCCCGGATCACCGCGACCGCCTGCGACGCGAACGCCTCGTTCAACTCGATCAC
>NZ_JBFUHV010000046.1:0-58406 GCF_056402215.1 Rhodococcus sp. P4_B6
CTCGATGGCAGCACCCAACCCCACTCCGTCGGCGATACTTCCGGTACCGGCCTCGAACCTCCCTGGTGGCAGCTGATAGGTGGACCGCTCGAGGGTCACGTCGGTGATCATGTTCCCCCCGCCGTGCCACGGCGGGGTATCCGCCAGTACGTCGGACTTGCCGTACAACGCGCCGATCCCCGTGGGGCCGAAGATCTTGTGCCCGGAAAAGACGAAGAAATCCGGGTCCAACGACTGCATGTCGACCCTGGTGTGCGGCACCGACTGCGCGCCGTCGACCAAGACGATCGCACCCGCACGGTGCGCTTCTTCCGTGATCTGGCGCACCGGGGTGATCGTGCCCAGCGCATTCGACACCTGGGCCACGGCCACGAGCTTCGTACGGTCCGACAGCAGCCTGGTGTACTCCCCCATCATCAACTGCCCCGAGTCGTCCACCGGGATCACCCGGATCACCGCGCCCGTCTCCGACGCCAGCATCTGCCACGGGACGATATTCGCGTGATGCTCGAGATGCGCGATCACGATCTCGTCGCCCTCGCGAATGTTCTTACGTCCCCACGTCTGCGCCACCAGGTTGATCGCCTCGGTGGCGCCGCGGACGAAGACGATCTCCTCCGCCGACGAGGCACCGATGAACCGTGCCACCGTCTGCCGTGCCTGCTCGTAGGCATCGGTCGAACGCGCAGCCAATTCGTGTGCGGCGCGATGAATATTCGAATTCTCGTGTTCGTAGAAATAGCTGATCCGGTCGATCACCACCTGCGGTTTCTGCGTCGTGGCGGCGTTGTCGAACCACACCAACGGATATCCATTTACTCGTTCGCCCAGGATCGGGAAATCACGTCGAACCGCGTTGACGTCGAATCCGGGATGCGCATCCGCCACGGCGGGTCCGTGCGGCCCGGCCCGTCCGATCTGCGGCGCAGTGTCGGCCCCTGCCGTGCCTCGGTCGAGAAAGTAGAAGCTCGGTGCTCCCACGTCGGAGGACGATGGGGCGGACATCGACGCGCGCGCCCGATCGGACACCGCGGGAATCTCTTGTGCCGAGACGGGGATCGTGTACCCGCGACTCGTGTCGACACCGCCCGACCCGGGCCGATAACCGTTCGGTGGGTCGAGGAAGTAGAACGACGACGATGCAGGGGCGTCCGTGGACACACCTGGGAGTTCGGTGGTCAGTTCGGACGGTGAGACACCCTCGTCTATCCACGGCGCCGCGATCTCGGCTGGGGTGGCGCCATACGACGTTGCGGCGCTATTCGCGGATGATCCGCCCGGCGGGCCGGTCGGTGACGCCGGCGCGACGGGGACCTGGCTCTCGAAGCCCTGGGGAACGGTGACCGTATCCAGCGACGCGCCCGGCACCTGGCCCGGCTGACTCGCGCCGTCTGTCGCGGCAGCTGCCGGTGACGCGGCGGCACCCGACCCCGGTAGGCGCGAGAAATATTCGCCGGCCAGCCTGTTCAACGTCGCTTCGTCGGGCAGTTCCCATCCGCCGAAACCTGGCTGGTCGTCCGGCTCACTTCCGGTATGAGGGGGCGTAGTCATGGAACTTGTCCACCTCCGCGTCCTCGAGCAAGGCGATAGCGTCGTCGGTCAGGATCGCGAGCGAGCAGTACAGCGAGACGAGATATGACGCGATTGCGCTGCGGTCGATTCCCATGAATTTCACCGACAGGCCCATCCCCTGCTCGCCGGCCAGGCCCGGCTGGTACAGACCGACCACGCCCTGGCGGGACTCGCCGGTTCGGATCAGCAGGAACTTCGTCTTCCCGCCCTCGACCTTGACCTTGTCCGAAGGGATGATCGGGATGCCCCGCCATGTCACGAATTGGGAACCGAACATGCTCACGGTCGGCGGCGGTACACCGCGGCGCGTGCATTCCCGGCCGAACGCTGCAATCCCCTCGGGATGGGTCAGGAAGAAGGCCGGCTCCTTCCACGCCCTGGCGATCATGTTGTCCAGATCGTCCGGCGTCGGGGGCCCACCGACCGTGGAGAGTTTCTGCTTCTTCGCCGTATTCGCGATCAACCCGTAGTCCGGGCTGTTGATCAGCTCGCCCTCTTGGTGCTCTTTGATCGCCTCGATGGTGAGCCGCAGCTGCTGCGCGATCTGGTCGTGCGGGCTCGAGTAGAGGTCGGACACCCTGGTGTGCACGTCCAAAATGGTGTGCACGGCCTTGAGCCGATACTCCCGCGGTTCCTTCTCGTAATCGACGAACGTCTCCGGCAGCGGGGACTCGTCGAAGTTGTCACACTTGATATCGACCGACTCCGGATGCACCACCCGGTTCAACCGGTAGATACCGGCTTCCACCGGGATCCAGCTCAGGCAGTGCACCAACCACCGTGGGGTGATCGACTCCATCTGCGGAATGGACTTGGTCGCATTCGCCAGAGTGCGCGCGGCATCATCACCCAATGCCATCGGCTGCGGTTTTGCATTCGTCATCGGCCACTCCTGCCCGAGCGTAAGCGCCGGACAGCCGCCCGACAGGTCCCAATCCTAGGCCCTTTACCTGGGGGAATCGACCCCGCTTTCCGACGACTCGACGATCGGTGTACGAACAGAATCGTCGCGCGCAGGGCCTTGCACCGGGGGCGGCCCGCGGCCCCTTTTCGTTCGCGACCTCGCCGCTGTGAGCTTCCCTTCAGTTCAGGTCTGTACTGGTGTCAGTGGACACGAAGCGTAGGCGAGTGCCACAAGTCCGGTCCGACCACCGCTGGTAGACGTTCCGCTGCCACAGCACGTCGTTCCACAGCCACTTCTGGTCGACCGCGGAATCGAGGACCATGCGACCGGCGCGGTGCGGGCTTAAGACTCTTTCCAGTGAATCTGCACGATTCGAACCATTCCCATTCCATGGCCATTCGACGACAGTGATCCGATCGATCCACACCCGTCATCGATGAAAGGACCACCGAGTGAGCGGCCGGCTTCACATCAACGTCAATATCCTCAACGCCGGGGTGTTCGGTGGATCGTGGCGATTCCCAGCGACGGACGGCCTGGCCAGTTACACGATCGACCACTACACCTCGATCGCGAAGAAGGCGGAGGCCGCCAAGCTCGACGCAGTATTTCTTGCTGACGGACCTTCGCTCGACCCGAGTATCACGCACCGGACAGGCAACAACCTCGAGCCGACCACGGTACTGGCGCGGGTTGCTGCACAGACCGAGCGGATCGGGCTGATTGCGACGCTGTCATCGTCCTACAACGATCCTGTCGAGCTCGCCCGACGACTCGGCGACCTCGATCACCTCAGTGGTGGCCGGTTCGGCTGGAACGTCGTCACGACGGCGGGGCCGATCGCCGCGCGCAACTTCGGACGCACCGGTGAGCCGGACCACGGCCTCCGCTACCGGCGGGCAGCAGAATTCGTGGAACAGGTCGTCGCCGCATGGGCCGCCAGAACCGAATTCCCCTCACCCCAGGGTCGCCCGGTCGTCGTCCAGGCGGGAGGCTCCAGCGACGGCAAGCAGCTGGCATCGCGCGTCGGCGAGGTCGTCTTCTCCGCCGAACAGGACATTCGGAAGGCGAAGGCTTTCCGCACAGAGTTACGCGACGGTGCCCGGCGTTTCGGCAGGAACCCGAACGAGATCGTGATCCTGCCTGGACTGTCGACTGTTCTCGGCAGTACCGAGGCCGAGGCGATCGAGCGGCGCGAGCTGCTGGACGACCTGCTCCCCGACGC
Organism: Rhodococcus sp. P4_B6; assembly: GCF_056402215.1. NCBI lineage: Bacteria > Bacillati > Actinomycetota > Actinomycetes > Mycobacteriales > Nocardiaceae > Rhodococcus > Rhodococcus sp. P4_B6. The sequence continues at coordinate 3,702 of NZ_JBFUHV010000046.1, forward strand.
CTACGCGCGCGGCCGGCTCGCGGGACAACTCGGCTTCTCGCTGGACGGGCTTGCCGACGACGAACCGATTCCTGCGGAGCTGCTCGCCGAACCGGACGAGGCCGGCGGGTCACAGACCTTTTACCGGGTCGTGAAGGACATCATCGACCGGGAAAACCCGACCCTGCGACAGCTACTGAAGAAGCTGTCGGGGGGTGGTGGGCACCGAATCGTGGTCGGCACCCCCGAGCAGGTCGCCGACGACATCGAGCGATGGTTCCACTACGGCGCCGCAGACGGGTTCAACGTGATGCCCGACGTATTGCCCTCCGGCTTCGACGATTTCGCCGACCACCTCATCCCCGAGCTGCAGCGGCGCGGCCTCTTCCGCACGGAGTACGACGGAACGACCCTGCGTGACCACCTCGGTCTCGACGTCCCCGACCTACCGGCCGGGGTGTGGGACCGCGGACCTCTCCAAGCCGCTCCCTGAACAGTCTCAGAAACCAGAAGAGGCAACACATGAGTACCCCGATCCTGATCGACCTCGCCGTCGGCGACGCACGCGCTGGTGCCGAGCCCGACCGCTTCGACCCCGTCTCGCCGGCCGCGGCGGTCACGGTCACCGAGGCGGCGCGGGAGGCCGGCGTCGCCGCGCTGCGCCTGTTGGACACTGCCGGTGGCCGTCGAGCGATCGACCCGAGCGTGGCCGGTGCGTATCTCGCCGGCCGGTTCGGCGACATCGGCTACCTCGTGGAGGTGCCGACGACCCACAACGCGCCGTACAACGTGGCTCGGCGCGTCCTGTCGTTCGACCGCGCCACCGCCGGCCGGGTCGGTGTGGTCCTGCGCCCCGGCGCAGGCGACGAGGTGAGTGCGGCCACCGTGCCGGACCCGGTCGCCGCCGCTCCAGTGGAGCGCTGGTCCGAATACGCCCAGATCCTCACGCGCCTGTGGGAATCCTTCCCCCGGGACGCGCTGATCGGGGACCAGGAACGCGCACTGGTCGTCGACGACGCATTGATCCGGGCGATCGACCACGAAGGCCGCTTCTACCGAGTCGCGGGGCCACTGGACGGCCCATCGTCCCTGGAGGGACGCCCGGTCGTCGTCGCCGCCGACCTGGACGTGCTCGGCTGGGCGGCAGTGGCACGGTCCGCCGACGCCGTGGTCGTCGATCGGGGGCAGTCGGCGGGCGCAGACCTCGCTCTGACTGCCGGCCTCGAGCAGGCCGGCCGAAAGCGCGAGGACGTCGCTCTCATCGGGCGCGTCGGTGTGACGCTGTCCGCCGGCGCCAGTGCACGCACACTGGCCGACGAGCTCGCCGCTTGGATCGACCGCGACAAGTTGGACGCTGTGGAGCTGGTACCCACCGGAGGGGTCGACGGCGTCCTGGCCGCGGTACGCACGCTCGTGCCGCTGCTGTCCGCCTCGACAGGACCGACGCTGCGGGCATCCCTCGGCCTGCGCGACACCGTGGAGGCGTTGTCATGACCGCTGTGTACCCGGAACACGAGTCGATCGAAGCGACATCGGTCTCCGGACTCACCGTGGCGGGTATCCGCGCTGCAGTCCGCCCCGTCCTGCGCCGTCTGGGCGATACCGCCGGGGCGCGGGAGAAGGCGCGCGACTACGCTTTCGGCGAGGTCCGTGCACTCGCCGACGCGGGGATCGTGCTGGTCGGCGTCGCCCGGGAGGACGGTGGTGCTGGTGGTTCGCTGCGTGATGTGGCCGACGTCGTCATCGAAGTGGCGCGCGCCGACTCCAGTGTGGCGCAGGCATTGCGCAGCAGTTTCCTCGTCGCCGAGCAGATATCGAGTCGGCCCGATCTGCCGCACCGCGACGTGATTCTGACGCGGCTGCGCAACCGGGATCTGTTCGCCGGAACGAGCAATGAGCGAACCGGAGGCGCAAGCGGACAGGTGAACGCCACGGCCAGGCGTGAGGGTGGTGGCTGGGTGGTCGACGGCGAGAAGTACTACTCGACCGGTGGGCTGTACGCATCCTGGTTCTCGTCACAAGCTCTGGCCGAGGACGGCACGGTGGTTCGCTTCACGGTTCCCGTCGACCGCCCGGGGGTCGAGCGGCTCGACGACTTCGACGCCGTCGGCCAGCGGCTCACGGCCAGTGGTACGACCCGTCTGACGAACGTGCGCGTGTCCGACGACGAAGTGACCTTCCCCGATCGGGCCCAGCCGGACAACCCGTGGACCGGCAGTTTCGCGCAGTTCTATCTCGCGGCGATACAGGCCGGGGTGGCCGCGCGAGCCCTCGACGACGCGGTCGGGTACGTGCGGGAGAAGGCCCGGCCGATCAAGCACAGCTCCGCGGACACCAGCGTCGAGGATCCCTATGTGCGGCAGACAATCGGGCAGATCGCAGGCCGCGCCCAGGCGGCGCGGGCCGTCGTGCTGTTGGCAGCCGAGACACTGGAAGATGTCCGGGGACTCACCGGGCCCGCCGCACGCACCGCCGGTGCTGCTGCCGCGGTTCACGTCGCGCACGCGAGCGCGATCGCAATCGAGTCCGCGCTCGAGGCTGCGGAACTGCTCTTCGACGTGGGCGGTGGCTCCATCACCAATCGAGACCTCGGATTCGACCGGCACTGGCGCAACGCGCGCACGGCCGCCAATCACAACCCGCGGCAGTGGAAGCAGGCGATCGCGGGGGCTTACCACCTGACCGGCGAGGAACCACCCACCACCGGCCTTTTCTGACCACCGACCCACAACAACAACCGATCAGAACGGAAGAGTCGACACCGATGACCGCCAGCCCCTTCGACCTCACCTACGCCGCCGCCGAGGACCGCTACGAGAAGGTCCCCTACCGTCGCTCCGGAAACTCCGGCCTCGATCTGCCTGCCTTCTCGTTCGGCCTGTGGCAGAAGTTCGGTAGCGACTACGCCTTTGCGACCCAGCGGGAGATCATCCTCCACGCATTCGACCTGGGGATCACCCACTTCGACAACGCCGACCGCTACGGCCCACCGCACCGCGCGGCCCAGCAGAACTTCGGCAGGGTTCTCGCGAAGGACCTCGCGCCCTACCGGGACGAACTCATCCTGTCGACCAAGGCAGGCAATCCGATCGGTCCGAGCCCCTATCTCAAGGGCGGCTCGCGCAAGTCGATCCTCACCTCGCTCGACCACAGTCTGCGCGACCTCGGCACCGACTACGTCGACATCTTCTACCACCACAGCCCCGACCTCAGCACGCCGCTGGAAGAATCGGTCGGTGCACTGGTCAGCGCGGTGGAGCAGGGCAAGGCGCTCTACGTCGGCATCTCCAACTACCTCCCCGATCGCACCCACGAGGCCGCCGAACTGCTCCGCCAGGCCGGTGTCCCGCTGCTCATCCACCAGGCGCGTTACTCGATCTACGACCGGCGCCCCGAACAGAACGGCCTGCTGGACACCGCCCACCAGGACGGATTCGGGCTCATCGTGTACTCGCCGCTGGCGCAGGGCCTCCTGACCGACAAGTACCTGGAGACGATTCCCGAACACGCACGGGCGCAGAACAGTTCATTCCTGACGCCGGATGTGATCGACGAGACGTACCGGCAGCGCACCGCCGAACTCAACAAGATCGCCGAGGCCCGCGGGCAGTCACTCGCCCAGCTCGCGTTGCAGTGGGTACTGCGCAGGCCGGAGGTCACGTCGGCGCTGATCGGGGCGAGTTCGACCGAGCAACTCGACCACAACATCGCCGCCCTGAACTTCCCGGCGCTCACCGACGACGAACTGGCGCTCATAGAGGAACACGGCGTGCACGGCACGGGGCTCGAGCTCTGACCGAGCAGATTTCGGCAGACGACAACTGAAAAGCCCGCCCGGGCCGATGCTGCGACAACCGCGGCATCGGCTCGGGCGGGCGACAGTGAACGCCAGGCTCGTTCCCCCCTCTGGCTAGCGCTTCCGCGCTCACTCCCCCAGTAGCGGCAGCAGCTGAGTGCCCTGACGTTCGATCTCCCGCAGATACGGGGTGTCCGACAGCACGAAATGGGTGATGCCGAGGTCCTGATACTTGCGCAACGACTTCGCGACGTCCTCCGGGGAACCGACCAGCCAGGTGGTGCCTGCGCCGCCGCCACCGAACTTGCCGGGTGCGGTGTACAGATTGTCGTCGAGCACCTCGCCGCGAGTAGCGAGGTCGAGGAGTCGCTGCTGTCCCACGGCGGTCTGGCGGTGCGGGTTCTGGGCCGGTGCACCCTGGTTCTTCGCCATCTCCGCTACCTTCGCTTCCGCTTCGGCCCAGGCCTGCTCGGTCGTGTCCCGGACGAGGGTGGTGATCCGCAGACCGAACTCGAGCGGTGCGTGCTCTCGGCCGAGTTCCTCACTCAGCGCCCGCAGGCGCTCGATCCGTTCCCGCACCCCTTCGAGGGGTTCGCCCCAGAAGAGTTGGACATCGGCTTCGGCGGCCGCTACCCGCTCAGCGGCGTCGGAGGCCCCACCGAAGTAGAGCTTCGGGTGGAGCCGGTCTCCGCGCGGCGCGATCCGGGGCAGCACCGTGGAGTCGGTGACCTGGAAGTGCTCGCCATGGTAGGTGACGTTCTCCTCCGTCCACAGCTTCCGGACGAGCTGCAGGAACTCCTTGGTGCGGGTGTAGCGGGCGGCCTGGTCGCTCTCGCGTTCGCCGTACGCTCCCAGGTTGTCCTTCCCGGACACGATGTTGACCCGGACCCGGCCACCGGACAGGTGGTCGAGACTCGCTGCAGCGGAGGCGAAGTGAGCCGGGGTCCAATACCCGGGCCGAACCGCGACGAGTGGCTCGAACGTCGACGTCCGGGCAGCGAGGGCCGTGGCGACGGTGAGGGTGTCCGGGCGACCCCAACCGGTGCCGATCAATGCGCCCTTCCAGCCGTGTTCCTCCAGGGCCTCCGCCTGGGCCGTGAGGGTGTCGAGGCTGTTGTGGTCGACCGTGACGGGCTCGCCGCGGTGTCCCGGCGTCACCTGATTCGGGATATACCAGAGGAATTCGAGACTCATGGGATGGTGATTCCTGTTCGGTGGTGGTGATCAGCGGGCGAGTTCGGCGAGCTGGGCTCGGCGAACGTCGGTGGTTTGTCCTTGGACCAGGACGAAGAGCGCCGACCGTGCATGGAGCTGCGCCGTGTCGTCGCCACTCAGTCCCCGACCGGCCCGCGCTATGAGCAGAGCTCGGGTGATCGTGGACAACGCCTCGCCGCTGGCGACCTTGGTCGCGAGGCGTTCGCCGATCCGATGCGGACCGCCTCCCGCGGCAATGGCCTCATCGGACAGCTCGTACGCGGTGCTCCGAATCCGCGCGATGCGTGGCCGCCACGTCGCCGCCACGTCCTGGGCGAGCGGGTGTCCGGACTGCTCCAACTCTCGGAGGACTGTTTCTGCAAGCCCGAAGTGGTGACCGCGTGCGTCGCTCGCCGTGCCGATGTCATTGAACCGCGTGGTCTCCAGCGATTGGGCGGAGAGCACGTGCTCGTCGGGTACGAACACGTCGTCGAGCTCGACCCGCGCGGTCTTGCTGCCGGCGACGGCGCCGAGTCGGAGCGGGCCGACGCTGTGCGTGCGGTCGCTCACCGGCACGAGCGCGGTGACCACGGTCTCCGTCTGCCTTTCCACCGCGGCGACAGTCAGGGCGTTGTTGAGCCCCCACCCGCTGACCCAGGAGATGGCGCCGGTGAAGATCCAGCCGCCGCTCGCCCTTTCCGCCGCGATGTAATGGTCGGGAAACCTCCGGACGTCGCTGACTCCGGCACCGAGCACGAGTTCGCCACGCAGAATTCGCTCGGCGAGCTCCGACACCGGTTCGCCCGGTTTCCTGGATTCCACGATTCGCTCGGCCATCGGCGCGTGCTGAGCCCAGACGAGCCACGTGTTGAAGCACGCGCCGGCGATGATCTCGTGCAGGCGGCGATCGGTGTTGCGGTCGATGTCGAGGCCACCGTATTCCCGCGGCGCTTGATGGTTCAGGAGCCCCAGCGCAGCGAGTTCGGCGATAACTTCTCCGGTGACTCCGTCACGGTCGGTCGACAGGGCTTCGGGGCGCAGTACTCGTTCGGCGTACTCCCGCACCCGAGCGACAAATGGGTGGCGGTCTGCGGCGGTCACGGATTCGGCCGCACTAACGGCCGTGTTCGCCGCTGTCATGTCGCCCCTTCCCTACTTCGGTCCCAGAGGGATGCCTGGCACGCGACGAGTGACGGTGGCCGGCATCCGGACATCGAGAGAATAGCCCCGGTTGTCACCGTCGCTCGGTCACCGCCTCCGTCCTCCACGACGAGAAACAGGGCCTGACGTGGGACAGTTCGATGCGATCGGACATTAATTCGTCCCGATCGGAAACATGCAGCGCAACTGCACCTTCGGCTGCCGAGGTTTCGATCGAGCTGAAGTAAAGGGGCGCTCGAACAGACGACGAACCGTAGGCTCGCACGCGACCATCCGGAGCGACCGAGAGACCCCTTGGTTCGTGGTGCGACCGAGCCGTTTCACCGTCACTGCTCTTCCCGAGACTGGAGACTTCGTCGATGACCTCGAATACCCCGTTGCATCTCGCCGCCGCCCTCGACGGTGCGGGCTGGCATCCCGCCGCGTGGCGCGAGCCGAACTCGCACCCGGACGCGTTGTTCACCGGCGCCTATTGGACCGACCTCGCTGCCGTCGCGCAGCGCGGCCTGCTGGACTTCGTCACCATCGAGGACAGTCTGGCGGCACCGGTGAATCGCCACCCACCCGACGCGGCCGACTCCGTGGACCGGGTCCGGGCGCGCATCGACGCGCACCTCGTCGCGGCGAGGATCGCCCCGCTCACGCGGCACCTCGGCCTGATCCCGACGATCACCACGACGCACACCGAGCCGTTCCACGTGTCGAAAGGCATCGCGACCCTGGACTACACCTCCCGCGGTCGCGCGGGATGGCAGGTCACGGTGTCCGGGCACGCCGATGAGGCCGCGCACTTCGGCCGCCGCACCGTCCCGGAACTCACCGAGCAGGACTGGGCGGCCATCGCGGAGGGCACGCTGCCGCAGGTGTTGGTCGACCTGTTCGACGAGGCCGGCGACTTCGTCGAGGTCGTCCGCCGGCTGTGGGACAGCTGGGAGGACGGCGCAGAGATCCGCGACGTCGAAACCCGCCGGTTCATCGACCGTGACAAGCTGCACTACATCGACTTCGAGGGTCGCTACTTCAGCGTCCGCGGCCCCTCCATCACACCGCGACCGCCGCAGGGGCAGCCGGTGGTCACCGCACTCGCCCACCAGGCACTGCCGTACGAACTGGCGGCACGCGGTGCCGACCTCGTGTTCGTCACCCCGGCCGACGACGTCCACGCGCAGTCAGTTCTCGCCGATGTCGCCGCGGCGTCCGAACGGGTCGGGCGCACCGGTGAGCCGCTCCGGGTCTATGCCGACCTGGTGGTGTTCCTCGACAACGACCGCGAATCCGGGGCAGCCCGGCTGCATCGCCTGGACGGTCTCGCCGGGATCGAGTTCGCCTCGGACGCCGCCGTGTTCACCGGCTCCGCGGACGAGCTCGCGGACCGGCTCGCGGCATGGCAGCAGCTGGGATTCGACGGCTTCCGGTTGCGGCCGGGTGTCGCGGTCGACGATCTGGACGCCGTGTCGTCCCGGCTGGTGCCGATCCTGCAGCAACGCGGCCTGTTCCGCACCGCGTATCCGGACACCTCCCTGCGCGGGTTACTCGGCCTACCCACCGACGTTCCCAACCGGTACGCCACGGGAACCCCGGCCGCCTGAGACCCCGCGACCCTTCAGACAAGGACATGTTCCGATGAGCACACCCAAGAAGCAGGCCATCCTCGGCGCTTACCTCGGCGGCGTCAACCACCACACCGCATGGTGGGATCCCCGGGCGGGCAGCCAGATCGAGTTCGATTCGTTCGAACACACCGCACGGACCGCCGAGCGCGGCAAGTTCGACTTCTTCTTCCTCGCCGAGGGTCTCGCCCTGCGCGAGCGCGCCGGGCAGATCTTCGACCAGGACATCATCGGCCGCCCCGACACGTTCACAGTGCTCGCGTCCCTCGCCGCCGTCACCGATCACCTCGGACTGGCAGGAACCATCAACGCCACGTTCAACGAGCCGTATGAACTCGCGCGGCAATTCGCGTCGCTCGACCAGCTGTCGGGTGGTCGAGCGGCGTGGAACGTGGTGACGTCGTTCGACGCATTCACGGGTCAGAACTTCCGACGCGGTGGGTTCCTGGACCACTCGCAGCGCTACGAGCGCGCCGAGGAGACCCTCGAAGTGGTGCGGCAGCTGTGGGATTCGTGGCGCGGTGACGACGTCGTGGCCGACAAGGAAGACGGCCGCTTCCTGCGCCGTCCGGGCGCCGGAACCTTCGACTATCACGGCAGTCAATTCGACATCCGCGGCCGGTTCACAGTGCCGCGCAGCCCCCAGGGCCGACCGGTCCTGCTGCAGGCCGGCGTGTCGCCGCAGGGGCGCGATTTTGCGGCAGGCAACGCCGACGCGATCTTCTCGCCCTACGGGAAGCTGCCCGAGGCCGCTGAGTTCTACCGCGACATCAAAGCCCGTGCGGTCTCGTTCGGGCGGAACGCCGACGACATCAAGATCCTCCCCTCGGCAAGCTTCGTCCTCGGCGACACCGAGGCCGAGGCGTGGGAGAAGTACCATGAGGTCCGCAACCAGCAGGTCACCGGCCAGACCGCGCTGATCCTGCTCGAGCAGATCTGGAACCGCGATCTCTCCGCGTTCGACCCCGACGGACCCGTCCCGGGCATCGAACCGGATCCCGACGCGCCACCGATCATCCAGGGCCGCGCATTCACGTACCAGGACCGGTTCGAGACCGTCGCAAGACTGCGAGCGGTGTCCGAGGAGAACAAGCTCACCTTGCGGGAGACCGTCATCGACCAGTTCGAACGTGGCCCGATCGTCGGCACCGCCGCACAGGTCGCAGAGAAGATCGATGCGTTCGTGCAGAACGACGGCTCCGACGGATTCATCATCGGCTCCCACCTCGTGCCTTCCGGCCTCGACGAGTTCGTCGATCACGTGGCGCCGCTGCTACAGGACCGGGGCGTGCTGCGCACCGAGTACACGGGAACAACGTTACGCGACAACCTCGGCCTGCCGGTGCCGCACGACCGGATCTCCGCAGCCACGCAGGCGTAGGAGAGTGTATGGCTGTTCGGCACAGACACTTTCGCAATCATTCCGGGGCCGGGTGGAACCCCCGAGCGACACACGCTCTCCGCGGATCCTGCAGAATCACTGGCACTTTCGTGCCAGATCCCTCAAATCGAAGAACTACAAGTAATTCGATCAGGCAAATTCCAACTCGGCTCATCGGAATGGCCTATGGCGTCACCACGACCACCCTGCTACTCGCCATCGGCATCAATCCGGCGACCGCCTCGGCCACCGTTCACCTCGCCGAAATCGGAACCACACTGATCTCAGGTCTGTCCCACTGGCGATTCGGCAACGTCGACTGGAAGGTGGTACGAAGGACCGCCCTTCCCGGAGCGATCGGCGCATTCATCGGCGCGACGGTATTGTCGAATCTGTCGACCGAAGCAGCGGCACCGGTGATGGCATTGATCCTGCTCGCCTTGGGGTTGTACATCCTCATCCGATTCACGTTCCAGGGCATCCCCCACGACCGACTCGGGAAACCGCTCCGCAAACGTTTCCTCGCCCCACTCGGACTCGTCGCGGGATTCGTGGACGCGACCGGAGGCGGCGGCTGGGGTCCCGTCGGCACCCCGGCGATTCTCGCCAGCGGCCGCCTGGAACCACGGAAAGTAATCGGATCGATCGACACGAGCGAGTTCGTCATCGCCGTTGCGGCAAGCCTCGGATTCCTGTTCAGCCTGGGGACGCAGGGTGTCAACGCAGGCTGGGTCGGGGCAGTCCCGAACCCGCACTGCCATAGTGCGCCCAACCCAACCCGCACCGTCGTGGTGGTCCGAAACCCGAGATCAGCTCGCGGGCGGCGTGCCGATCACCGACGCACCCTCGGGCGACAGGAATGCCGGCGGGGTGCCGTTGAGGACATAGTCGCCGAGCTGCTGCTCGCGGTAGATCAGGGGGTTGTGAGAGGCGAGGGTTCGCACGTTGCGCCAGTGCCGGTCGAACTGATACTTGCAGTCCAGCGCGGACGCACCGCCCACCTCGAAGATCTCCGTCGTCGTCTTCAACCCGAGCTCGAGCACGATGGACTGCGCCCGGTACGCGTCCAGCTCCGCCTTCAATTCCAGCGCCACGGCCTCCTCCTCCCCCTTCGGGGTGCGTTCCGCTTCCGGGGTGATGGTCAGCGCGTACCGGGCTTCGGCGGCGGCATCGAGTGACGCGGCGGCATCGAGGACGGTGGCGCGGATCGCGTAGGCGGCGGCGTCGGCACGGCCCACGACTTGCTGGATCAGCGGATCCTTTGCGGCAACAGGTGCTTTCGCCTGCGGGTAGGTGCGGTGCCTGCGGCGTACGAAGTCGGCGATCTCGTCCGTCGCCCGGCGGACGATGCCGGCGATCGTCGCCAGGTGCGTCCGCTGGAAGTGCGCGAGGTGCCCGGCGGTGCCGCCCGGTGGCGGGAACAGGAAACCGAGTCCCTCCACCTCGGCGTCGGTGAAGACGGTGGTGCCGCTGGCGCTGGCCCGCTGCCCGAACCCGGCCCAGTCGTCGATGCGCTCGACGCCCGGGGCGTCGGCCTTGACGACGGCGGTGTGCCGGTCGCCTGCCTCATCGAGCACCGCGACGGTGAGGTAGTCCCCGTAGAGGGCGCCGGTGCTGTAGTACTTGGTGCCGTTCACCACCAGGCGGCCGTCCACCTCGCGCAGCGTCGTCGCGGGCTTCTGGAACGTGCCATCCCGTTCGCTGACCGCGGTGCCGAACACGATGCCGTCACCGATGCGGCGCAGCCACTCCTGCCCACGCGGGGTGTGACGCTCGCGCCAGCGGTCCTCCACGAACCGCGAGTGCACCCGAAGGGCGTGCGGCAGATTCGATTCCGCGGCCGCGAGCTCGATGACGAGCAGGTAGAGCTGTCGCAGGCTGGCACCGTCGCCGCCGAACTCCCGCGGCACCCGCACCGCGGGGAACCCCACCTCACGGAGCCACCCGGCCTCCTCGAGGGCGAGGCGGCCACTCGTTTCCCGCTCGAGCGCCCCCTCGGCGATCCGCGCGAACACCGGGCGGTATTTGGCGAGCAGTTCCTCGTCGGTGGGGCGGGCACTCGCACTCACGGGTTCGACGGCAAGATCGGTGGTCATCGGTTCTCCTGGGTGGAATGGGCGGTGCGCGGGTCGGGAAGGCCGAAGCGGCCACGGATGGTCGGCGAGTCGTACTCGGTCGGGAACACGCTCTCGGCCTGGAGGATCGGGGCCACCTGCTGCACGAAGCGCTCCAGATCGTCGTGCAGCAGGGGGAAGTGGGCGTTGTAGCCGGAGACGGCCCCGGCCGCCCACCAGTCGATCAGCGCGTCGGCGACCTCCTTGGGGGTCCCGATGACGAGTCGATGGCCCCCTGCGCCACCGACCAGTCGGATGATCTGCCGGGTGGTGGGTTCCTCGGTGCGCACCAGATCCTGGACCGCCCTGCTGAAGCCGACAGGGCGGGTCTGGTCCTCTTGCGGCTCGAACCATTCTGCCTTCAGCGGTCGGTCGACGTCGACGGACCGGGGAAACGCCGGGTTCAGTACGCGTTGCTGCTCGAGGAAGCGGGCGATCAGATCGTCCTCGCTGCCGGCGCCGCTGAAAACCTCGTGCCGACGCAGCGCTTCCTCTCGGGTGTCGCCGAGGTACACGTTGACGCCGGGAAAGAGCCGGATGCTGTCGGCGGGTCTGCCGTGCCTGCGGGCGGCAGCGTCGAGTGTGGCCGCGTAGTCGAGTGCCGCCTGCTTCCCCAGCAGCGCCGCGTACACGATCTCGGCGTGCTTGCCTGCGAAGTCGATACCCTGCGCGGAGGCGCCTGCCTGCGAGATCACCGGGTGTCCCTGCGGACCGACCGGGACGTTGAGGGGGCCACGCACGTCGAAGAACTCGCCGTGATGGTCGATCGTTCGCGCCGTCGTCTCGTCCCACAGCGGACCCGTGGGCTCCGGTCCCTCCGGGGTGTCCCAGGACAGCCACAGTTCCTTGACGACCCGGAGGAACTCGTCGGCCTTGCGGTAGCGGTCCTCCCGGTCGAGCAGTTCGTCCGCCGAGAAGTTCGCGGCGATGTCGGGGTTGAAGTTGGCGACGGCGTTGAAGATCACCCGTCCACCCGCGATGGAGTCGAGACTGGCGAGTCGGCGGGCGAGGTTGTACGGCGAGTTGTAGCTCGTCGACGCCGTCAGCACGAAGCCGATGTCCGGGATCGCACCCGCGATAGCCGAGAACAGCACGATCGGGTCGAACAGGTGGCTCGGCCCGTTGTCGGCGGTGCGTTGCAGCGCCGGATGATCCGAGACGAACACGGCGTCGAGGGTTCCCGATCGCGCGATCTCGGCGGACCGCCGATAGTGCTCCCAGTCCGCGAAACGATTCCACGTGGTGCCGGGCCAGTTCCACGCCTTCCTGGACGCACCGGCACCGACGATGGACGCCGCGAGCGTCAACCTCCGCTGTGGTCGCCGTGCCGGCGTGTCGGTTCCGGTGCTCATGTCGAATCCTCCGTTCGATGGATGTTGATAGGTGCAGCATCAATGCGACTCCGCCGCAGCACTTTCAGCTGGGCGCGAGTGGGCGCCGCCCCGGGGGCCGCCGGTGGTTCGCCGCAGGGTCGGCGAGCGTGGGGCACAGCGTCCCTCCCATCTGACCGACTCACCGCCGGTCCCGTCAACGAATACGATCGCAGTGGTTGAAATACCGAACACTGATGGGACAGTGTGTTTCTCGCCGGTCCTTCGCGTTACGCGTCCAGCCGATGACAACACTGGAACCAGCGTGATTTCATTTCCGAACTCGGCGCATCGGTGCGGGTCACGGGCGGGCGCACGGTTCGGGCATCGCTCTCATGACCGTCGGCGCCCGATACCCGGGCTACGGTGTGGCCATCGGCCGCCGCGCCGCGAATCATTCCAACCGCTAACCAGCGAAGGTGGGCAACACTCCGTGAGCACTTCATCGATCGACAAGGCCTCCACCGTCGAGAAGACCATCGACGTCGACACCCTCCGGCTGTGGCTGGCCGACGATGCGGAACTCGCCGTCCTCGACATCCGACCGAGTGACGAGGTCGGCTACGCGTCGCCGCTGTTCGCCACCAACATTCCCGCAGACCGCCTCGAGGCCGAGATCGACCGGTACGTGCCCCGCGCGGTCGTACGGACCGTCCTCGTCGACGGCGGTGACGGCGTGGCGCAGCGCCTCGCCGAGCGCCTCGCCGAGGCCGGGCGCAGCGAGGTGCACGTCCTCGCCGGCGGCATCCCCGAGTGGACCCGGAACGGCACCGAGGACCTGCCGACCWTCGACGTCCCCGGCAAGGACTTCTCTCTGGGAATCCGCGACGAACGCGACACCCCCTCGGTGTCCGCCGCCGAACTCAAGACCCTCGAGGACCAGGGCGCCGACGTCGTCGTCATCGATACCCGCACCCTGCCCGAGTTCACCGCCGGCCACGTCCCCGGCGCGGTCGGCGTGCCCGGCGCGGAGTTGCTGCTGCGGTTCGCGAACGTCGTGCCCTCCCCCGATACCCACGTCGTTGTCTCCTGCGCGGGCCTGCCACGCGCGATCATCGGCGCCCAGACGCTCATCGACTCCGGTGTCCCGAACAAGGTTTCCTACCTGCACGACGGCACCCGGGCGTGGAAGGAGGAGAACCTCGAGCTGGAAACCGGCGCGACCGCCGTCTATGCACCGGTCGACAACGCCGCGCGGGAGGCAGCCGCACAGCGTGTGGAGACCATCACCGCCAACGACACGTTCCCCCGCATCGACGTCGAGACCGCGCAGGCGTGGGCGGCCGACCCGGACCGCACCACGTACCTTCTCGACGTGCGCACGCCGGAGGAGTTCGAGCAGGGGCACGTACCCGGATCGATCACGTCCGAGGGGGGACAGCTGCTCGGGGTCTCCTACCGCACCATCGCCGTGCGCGGCGCGCGCGTGGTCTTGATCGACGACCTCACCGGTGCCCGCGCCGCGGTCGTCTCACACTGGCTCCAGCGCCGCGGATTCGAGATCGCGTTGCTGCTCCACGATTTCGAGTCGGGCATCGCCCGATGACCTCCACCCTGGACGTGTCTATCGACGCGAGCAGCGCCGACCGGGTCGACGCCGCCGACGAGCTCCCACTGGTGGCGCAGGTTCGGGACTTCGCGTATAACACGCTCGCACCCCGGGCTCTGCAGACCGACCGCGAGGGCCTCACCGCCGACACCGTCGAGGAACTGCGGCGCCTCGGGCTGCTCAACCATCTGGCCCCGGCCCGGTTCGGTGGCGCCGAGTTGGACAAGGCCGCCGAACGCCGGGTCCACGAGCACCTCGCCTACGGCGACTTCAACACGTGGCTCGCCTGGGCACAGCACACGGGGTTGATCGTCCACTTCACCGATCTGGCCGACAGTGGCGAGCCGATCGGCGAACTCGGTGAGCGGGTGCTACGCGGGGAGATCCTCACCGGGACCGCGGTCAGCGACGCCCGGCACTACCCCACCCGATATGTCCGCGCCACCCCGGTCGACGGCGGATGGACGATCACCGGCACGGTGTCCTGGGTGAGCGGCTGGGGGCTCAACACCCTGCTGTCCGTCGCCGCGATCGACCCCACGACCGAGACCCAGCTGCTCGCGCTGATCCCGGCCGACGACGAGCGGTTGCGCGCCGAGCCGCTGGGTCTCGTCGCCGCCAACGGAAGCCGCACGTGGCGAGTCACTTTCGAGGGAGCCTTCGTCGCCGAGTCGAACATCGTCAAACGCACCCCGAGATCCGAATGGAATCACCGTGATCAGAACATCGTCAGCGACGTCAGGCCGCAGGTGTTCGGGGTGGCGCGCGCGATCCTCGACGAATTGGACGCCTCCGGCACTGATGCGGCCGTCGCAGTAGCGCAGGCATGGGCACCGCAGTTCGCCCGCTATCGGGCACTGGCCTACTCCCTGACCGATCGGGCGGCATCGGATCCGAAAGGCCCGCAGTATTTCGAGGACCGGCTCACGCTGAAGGTCGAGGTACTCCGTTCGCTACACGAGATCGCCCGGGCACTGACCGTCTCACGGGCGGGATCGGGGATTCTCGACACCGATACCGCTGCGCTGCACGCCCGTTCCGCGCAGTTCCTTCAGATCCAGAGCCAGAACGAACACTCGCGGGCAGCCCAGCTCGCACACATCGCGGCAGCGGCACACCACTGAGAACCTGTGGCGTGGCACGGCACGCAGAGGAGTCGCCGCACGCGATTGCCGTTAGATTCACTGCGCTTTAATATCGTGCCCGCCAGTCACTTTGACCATATATTCCTGCCCATGGAAACAACAGTTCACGCCCCACGGCCGGTGCGCGAGCGCCGCCGAYGATTCCGAGGCGTGTTCGGCGTTCTCGCACTGACCGGTGTCCTCGCTCTGACCGGATGCAGCAGCACCGTCGACGCTGCGGGCGGCACCGGAAGCGGCGATCCGCAGAGCGGCGGCACCCTGCGGATCGCGCTTCTCAGCTCCCCCGAGTCGCTCGACCCACACCTGAACACGTCCTTCGCGGCCAGCAACTACGGCAACAGTGTCTTCGACAAACTGACCTGGCAGGATCCGGAGACCGGCGAGATCGGTCCCTGGCTGGCCACCGCCTGGGAGGTCAACGACACCAACACCGAATTCACGTTCACGCTGCGTGAGGGCGTCACCTTCAGCGACGGCACCCCGTTCAACGCCGACATCGTGAAGAAGAACTTCGACCAGTACGTCTTCGGAGATCCGGCGCTCGGCATCAAGCCCAACGGCGCCACCCACCTGAAGTCCTACCAGGGCAGCGAGGTCGTCAGCGACAACGTCGTCAAGATCGTCTTCAAGTCCCCGTCGGCCAGCTTCCTCCAGTTCATCTCGTACTCCGGCAACAACCAGCCCGGCATCATCGGCCAGAAGACCCTCTCGTCGAACGCCGAGCAGCGGCTCGACCCGACGAACATCGTCGGCACCGGCCCCTTCGTCGTGACCGAGTACGCGCCCAAGGAGCGCACGGTGCTCACCAAGCGCGCCGACTACAACTGGGGCGCTCCCGGCCTCAACCACGAGGGTCCGGCCTACCTCGACAAGGTCGAGTTCGTGACGATCCCCGAAGCGAGCGTGCGCACGGGCGCACTGCAGTCCGGAGAGGTACAGGCTGCGTTCGACATCCTCCCCACCGACGAGACGGTCCTCGAGGCGCAGGGCTTCGATATCACCTCGCGGACGATCGCCGGACTCAATCTCGGCTGGAACATCAACACCAGCCTCGAGCCCACCAACGACATCAACGTCCGCCGCGCGATCGTGCGGGCCACCAACCGCGCCGGGTTCAAGGACACCGTTCTCGCTCCGTCCGAGGGGCAGGCGAAGTCCGTACTCGCCGCACACGTCCAAGGATCGACCGACTACACCGACGACGTGTTGAAGTTCGACCTCGAGGAGTCCAAGCGGCTGCTCGACGAGGCCGGCTGGAAGGTCGGGGCCGACGGCATCCGGGAGAAGGACGGAAAGAAGCTGACGCTCAAGGCGACCGGGCACTATCTGGTCCCGAACAGCCGATACACGTACGAATCGATCCAGGCGTCGCTCAAGGAGATCGGCGTCGACCTCGACTTCCAGTTCGACGCAAGCAACATCCCGACCGACCAGGTCAACAAGGAATACCACCTGATCAACACCAACCGTAGCCGCAACGATCCCGCGATCCTGAACGTCAACTTCAACCCTGACCGGGGCAACTCCGCTCGCATCCCCGCGGACTTCCCCGACCGGCAGAAGATCGCCGACACGCTCGAAGCACTCGAGTCCACGCTGGACCCGACGCAGCGGGCCGCACTGACCGAACAGGCGCAGGAACTCGTCCTCGACGAGTACGTTCTGTACGACCCGGTGTTCGAGCCGTCACAGGTGGCCGCGTCGAAGGGCGTCCACGATATCGACCTCGACGCCACCAGCCGGCTGCACTTCCTCCGCACCTGGATCGACCAGAGCTGATCAACCCGTCCCGGGTCGGTCCCCTACGGACCGGCCCGGGACGCCGTGTAGACACACACTCGCAAAGGATTTCCATGGCACGCTACGTCCTCCTGAAACTGGGACGAAGCCTGGTGGTGGTGTGGGGCGCGTTCACCGCCTCCTTCATCCTGCTGTACACGCTGCCCGCCAGCCCGGTCGAACTGCTCTTCAACCCCGAAGAGCGCAACGACATCTCGCCCGAGGCCTACGCGCAGATCGAGCAGCAGTACGGCTTCGACCGCCCCGTATTCGTCCAGTACCTCGCCCGACTCTGGGCCGCACTGCATCTCGACTTCGGGTCTTCCGTCCAGAACGGCAAACCGGTGGTGACGGCGATCGCCGAGGCCCTCCCGAAGACCGTCGTGCTGGCCGTGGCCGCGCTGGTAATCGCGGCGCTCATCGCGCTGGCGGTCGCCTGGGTCGCCACCTACATCGAGTCCCCGTGGCTGCGGAACTTCATCGCCGGGTTGCCGCCGCTGCTGGTGTCGTTCCCGAGCTTCCTGCTGGGCCTCATCATCATCCGGGTCTTCTCGTTCCAGCTCGGCTGGTTCCCTCCGATCAGCCGCGACGGCCTGCACGGGCTCGTGCTCCCCGCCTTCGCGCTGGCGATCCCCGTCGCCGGCCCCATCGCCCAACTGCTGTTGCGCAATTTCACCACCGAATACAGCTCGCCCTATGTGCTGACGTCGTTCAGCAAGGGCCTGCGCAAGGCGACGGTGATCAACGGCGACGTCCTGCGCAACGCCAGCCTGCCCGCCCTCACCCAGGGCGGCATCATCGTCGGCGAACTGCTCGCCGGTGCCGTCATCACCGAGACGATTTTCTCCCGCAACGGGATCGGACGACTCACCGAGCAGGCGGTCCGCGCGCAAGACGTTCCCGTCGTCCAGGGCGTCGTCATGTTCGTCGCCCTCGCGTTCGTCACTGTCAACTTCATCGTCGACGTCGCCTATCCCCTGATCGACCCTCGACTCAAAGCCGCCCGCGAAGGAATGTCCGTATGACGATCGACAGCGACCGCACGCTCGTGGCCGAGCCACCGGTGGCCGACCCGGTCCCGGCCGCCGTCCCGGAACTCGACGCGACACCACCCCTCCTCCTCCCGCCACCGGTCGACTCACCGGACGCACCGCCACGCCGACGGTTCGGGGCGCTTCCCTCGCTCGTGTCCCGCCCGGGTCTCGTTCTGGCGGTGCTGGTCGTCACCCTGGCCGTCGCCTGGTGCTTTGTGCCCGGACTGTTCACCTCGAAGGACCCGTACCTCCCGGACTCCACCGCGATCCTGGTCGGCCCCAGCGCCGAACACCTTTTCGGCACCGACCGTCTGGGCCGTGACATCTACTCACGGACCGTGCACGGCGCGGTGATCACGCTCAGTGCGACACTCCTCGCCGTCGCCATCGCCTTCGTCATCGGCACCGCCCTCGGCGCGATCGCCGGATTCGTGGGCGGCGCGGTCGAACTGGTCATCATGCGTGTCGTCGACGTCCTCCTCTCGGTTCCCGGCCTGCTACTCACCATGGTCGTGGTCTCCGCCCTCGGATACGGCACCATCAACGTGGCGATCGCCGTCGGCGTCTCCGCAGTCGCCAACTTCGCCCGGGTGATGCGCGCCGAGGTGCTGCGTGTCGTCCAGGCCGACTACATCGAGGCCGCCGCGAGCATCGGCACTCCGCGACTCACCATCCTCACCCACCACGTGCTGCCGAACTCGCTCAGTTCGGTCGTCTCCCTCGTTCCGCTGCAGTTCGGTGCCTCGATCCTGGCGATTGCGGCGCTCGGCTTCCTCGGGTTCGGTGCTCCGCCACCGGAACCGGAATGGGGCCTGCTGGTCTCCGAGGGCCGTGACCTCCTCGCAGTCGCTCCCTGGATCGCTCTGCTCCCCGGTTTCGTCATCCTCGCGGTGGTCTTGTCGAGCAACCGCATCAGCCGTGAACTGCAACGCGACGGAGGCATCCGATGACACTGTTGTCTTTCGAGAACGTCGAGATCTGGTACTCCGGCCGCGGCCGGAGCGCGACCAAGGCAGTCTCCGGGATCAGCCTCGACGTGCAGGCCGGTGAACTGGTCGCCATCGTCGGCGAATCCGGTTCCGGCAAGTCCACCCTCATCCGGTCATCGATCGGCCTGTTGCCACGCACCAGCCGGGTGAGCGGTCGAATCCTGCTCGGCGACAAAGACGTCGCCGGGTGGAGCCAGAACAAGTTTGCCCGCTTGCGGGGCAGCTATGTCGGCTTCGTCCCGCAGGATCCCGGCGTTTCGCTCAACCCTGTCAAACCGATCGGCAAGCAACTGGAGGACGCGCTGCGCAACCGACTCGGAAAGAGCCACCTCCTTCCGTTCACGACCTCGGCGCAGCGGCACAACCTGAAGTCACAGACACTGAAGTTCCTGGAACTGGCGGGCCTTCCGGATCCGTCCCGCATCTACGCGAAGTACCCGCACGAACTGTCCGGCGGCATGAAGCAACGGGTGCTCATCGCGATCGCCCTGTCCGGCGAGCCGGAGCTCCTCATCGCCGACGAACCGACCAGCGCGCTGGACGTGACGGTGCAGAAGCAGATCCTCGACCACCTCGACCGGCTCCGCACCGAACTGGGCATCGGCATCCTGCTCGTCACCCACGACCTCGGGGTCGCGCTCGAACGCGCCGACCGCGTTGTGGTGATGCGCAGCGGCGTCGTCGTCGAGGAGGGCCGCAGCGACACCCTCCTGCACCACGCGAGAGATGCGTACACGCGGCGGCTCCTCGACGCCGCTCCCGGTCTGCACGTCGGAACCCTGGAGCCGCGACCGATTCGGGTCGGCACGCTCACTCCGCACTCGTCCGCTGAACGCACCTCCGCCAAGTACGCGATCGAGGTGAAGGGTGTGTCGAAGACGTTCCACGCCGCGCACAGCAGCACTGAACCGGTGGTCGCGGCCGACGACGTCTCGTTCCGCGTCGCGACCGGAACCACGCACTCACTCGTCGGCGAGTCCGGTGCCGGCAAGTCCACGATCGCCCGGATCGTCGCGGGCCTGCGCACTCCCGACGAGGGCGAGGTCACCCTCCTCGGGCAGAGCGAAACCTGGAGCCGCCAGCAGCTGAGCAAGCGCCTGCAGTTCGTGTACCAGAACCCGTATTCCTCGCTGAATCCCCGGCTCTCGGCCGCCGACCTGATCACCGCGCCGCTGCGCGTGCACCGCAAGGACATCGACCGCAGGCAGCGGCACGCGATCGCCGAGGAACTGCTCGACGGCGTGCGACTGGACCGCAAGTACGCCTCCCGCCGGGCCGGGGAGCTCTCCGGCGGGCAGGCGCAGCGCGTCGCGATCGCTCGCGCCCTGTCCCTGAACCCCGAGATCGTCATTTTGGACGAGGCGGTGTCCGCGCTCGACGTGTCGGTACAGGCGGAGATCCTGCAACTGCTCGTGGACCTGCAGGCCGCGTACTCGCTGACCTATCTGTTCATCACGCACGACCTCGGAGTCGTGCGGCTGATCGCGGACACGGTGACGGTGATGCGTCACGGGACCGTCGTCGAATCCGGTCCGACGGCACAGATTCTCGACGACCCCGCGGACGACTACACACGCCGGCTCGTCGACTCCGTGCCGGGCACCGAGGCGCTCCGCATCCGTGGCTGAGTTTGGTATCCAGGGATTTCACACCCACGCACAGGCGGCGCAGCCGCACTAGAACAGGCCGCTGGTCGGGGGTTCCACCCCGGTAACGAGGAATGCCCGCCATGGGCATCCGAACCCGGACGACGGGTGGCCGCGGGGTCCAGCGGTGAATTGCCCATCGCTCGCCCTGACACGCTCGGGCCACCCTCGATACCGCCTTACACGGAAGGCAAGCGCAGGTGGTCGCGCAGAGTCTCGGTCGTGTACTCGGTTCGATAAACCCCGCGTTCCTGCAATTCCGGTACGAGTCTGTCGACCAGGTCGTCGATCGAATCCTGCAGGTGGTACGGGTTGACGTTGAATCCGTCCACGACGCGATGTCGCACCCAGTACGCCCAGCGATCCGCGATCTGGCCGGCGGTCCCGGCCAGGTACCGCGAGTTCGGGGCCACTTCGAGGACAAGCTGCCGGATGGACAGCCCCTTCTCTGCGGCCAGTGCACGCCACTGGGTGATCTGATCGAGCTTGCCGGTGCGGTCCGCGATCGCCAACGTCCCGCGCGACGGATCGAGTTCTCCGTCGACCGGGTCGATGTCCGGCAACGGGCCGTCGGGATCGTATGCCGAAAGATCCTGCCCCCAATAGTGTTCGAGAAATGCAATAGCCCGGTGCGGGTTGTAGGCGTTCTCGCGGAGCCACCGAGCCTTCTCGTCGGCGTCCTCGGGCGTGTCTCCGATGATCACGGTGACACCGGGAAGGATTCGGAGCGAATCCGTGGACCGGCCGTGGGCGGACAGTCGCGCCCGGAGGTCGCGTGCGTAGGCAACGGCCGCGTCGAACTCGTTGTTCGCCGAGAACACGACGTCGGCATGACGGGCCGCCAGCTCACGGCCGCCGACGGAATCGCCGGCCTGGAACAACACCGGCCGCCCCTGTTTGCTCGACGGAACGGTGGAGATCGCAGTGGCCTGCAGAAGGTCACTGTGCCGCGCGATGACCGCAGATCGGTCGGCGGGCAGCCAACTGTCCTGGCGGGCGTCCGTGGCGACATCAGCGAGCGACCACGCGGCCCAATATTCCTTGGCCAACTCGACGAGTTCGGTGGCCCGCTCGTAGCGGTGTTCGTGCGGCAGCCATCCACCACGCCGAAAGTTCTCGCCGGTCCACGCGTTGTCGGTGGTGACGATGTTCCATCCCGCCCTTCCGTCGGACAGGACATCCAAGCTTCCCAGCCGCCGCACAAGGTCGACCGGCAGACTGTACGTGGTGTTCTGCGTGGCGACGAGTCCGATCCGGCTGGTCACCCCAGCAAGCGCCGACAGTTGAGTGATGGCGTCGGGACGGCCTGCAATGTCGGTGGCCAGTGCCGCACCGCGGTTCTCCCGCACACGCTGGCCGTCGCCGAGGAAGAACGCATCGAACAAGCCCCGTTCCAGGGTTTGAGCAACCCGCAGGAAGGTTTCCGGGGATACCTGATCGGGGRCCTTGGCATCTTCCCACACCGTCTGCGGGCCGATTCCCGGGTAGAAAACACCGAGGTGGACCTGCGCGTCGGCATCATACGGCGCTCCGGTGTCCGGAGTGGACATGGCAAACTCCTGCCTGGTCGTGGCTAGTTGGTGGTCGATGTGAAGCGGCTGAGCGGCCGAGGTAATCCGAGCGTCTCCCGCAACGTCGAGCCCGGTTTCGGAATCCGGTGCAGTGACAACTCCTGCAATACGGGAAGGACCTCGTCAACCAGAACGGCGAGATCGGTGGTGACGACGGCGGGATGGATCCGGACACCGTCCACCTTGTCCGCCAGGGACCGCACCAGGTCGACGAAGTCCCGTGCCGAACCCGCGAATCGAAGGCGTCCTCGGTCCGGCCACGGCGAATACCCATCGAGGCGGGCAAGGCGGGACTGCGCGGACTCGGTCTTCGTATCGAGAATCACCTCGACATCGGCGAGGGTCACGGCCTGCTGTCCTGTCGCCGACGTCCCGATTTCGGTCACATCCCGACCGGACAGCAGCACAACGTCGAGTAGATCCGTCACCCCCAGTTCCGCAGCTCCCACGACGACTATCTGACCCTGCGGTGAGCGGGGTGTGATGAGCGGTCCGACGACGCTGAAGAACTCGCCCTCGAACCCGACGTGATGCACCTTGTCGGGATCGAGGTAGCGACCCGTCGCGGCATCGCGGATCACGGCATCGTCCTCCCACGAATCCCACAGCTGCCGGGCGAGCTCGATGACGTCTCGGACCTCGCGCTGTACGGCCTCGGGGGCACGTGGCTCGAATCCGACTGCACCATTGACGTCCGCGGAGTTGTCCGAGCCGACCACCCATGCCGCGCGACCCCGACTGCCGTGATCGAGGCTGGCCAGCTGCGTCGCGAGATGGAACGGTTCGGTGGTGAGGGCTTGCACCGTCGGCGCCACCCCGTAACTGGCCGTCGTCGTCGCCACGAACGACGCACGCGTCCCAGCATCCAACCGTCCCACCGGGTACGCGCCCTCCCCCGGCACCACTCGGTCGTCGATGGTGACCAGCGCGAAACCGGCGGCCTCTACGGTGTCCACGACCGACCTGAGGACCCGGGGAGAGAGCACATCCGCAGGCGGGCGCCCCCACACACGCCACGCGGCGGGATGACCTCCCGCGCCATCTATCTCGACTGCCAGGTGTAGCGGTTGGGGCGCTCGAACCACGACGAAAGTCCTTTCGAAGGAGTGCGGACGCGCACCGGAGACCCAGGGTCCACGGACTCCTTGCGCGCTTGCGGAATCAGTTGTCGATTCCGCCGGGTCGTCACCTGGAGCACCCCGCCGCGCGGGAGGGTTGCCGACCAGCAAGCCAGGGCTCGATGCTGGTACTCATGACCGTCGACACGAATGTATCACGGCACGTGAGACCGAAAAGCGCACCGTCACAACATGCTCAACGGTTCCTATAGCTCACGACGGGGACCGTGCGAAGCTTTACGCTCTCGGTGATTGAAATTCACCTGACGGGACACGCCATCCGCGTTGGAGAACCGTCGGCGCAACGATGCGACATCGGGCCATTAGCCCAATCGCGCTCCAAATGGAAGAGTTTCAATCGTCGGATGGCATTGAGGTTGCACTGATTTCAACCATCGACCGACGCGTCGGCACCATGGCACTGTGGTTCGTCGAATCTACGTGTATGGAGATACTGTCATGACCGAAAGCGCCACGCGCACCGAGTTCGTCGTCCGCACAGCCCAGTGGTCCGATCCCGACGCGGTGACGTTGCGGGCGGCTATGGCGGCAGAAGTCGGTCCTCGATATTCCGACCGAGTGTCGGATGCTGTTCGTGCTACCACCAATGCCGTGGATCCGGAATCGGTGCACGTCACTATCCTGGTGTACGTCAGCGACATCGAGGCTGCGGAGCCACGTGCTGTCGGCCACGCGGCCCTGCGCTGGAACGGCGACGACCTCGAAGTGAAGCGGATGTTCGTCGTCAAAGAGCACCGTGGTACCGGTGTGTCGACCGCGCTGCTGAGCGCGGTCGAGGATGCGGCACGAGAGGCGAGGCGACCCCGCTTGATTCTCCAGACCGGTGACCGGCAGCCCGACGCGGTCAGGCTGTACGAGAAGAGTGGCTACTCGAGGATTCCGATCTTCTCCCCGTATGAGGCCTTGCCCTTCTCGAACTGCTTCGAGAAGGTGTTCGGATAGGAGAACCCCCTTCACGTGAGCTGGGGTGTACTCCCCCCAACGGCAGATCGAATCGCTCGCGCAGGGTCCGCTGGGGATAGTGATCGAGCCGGGCGCCCGCCCGCACCAGGCGGTGTCCGCCCTCGCTCCGGCGGGCACGACTTCGCGCTGTAGCCGGTGCTGTTGATTCCCGCGTTCAGGATCAGGGCCCGACGTCCGGCAGTGGTCATCGCGGTTCCTTTCGACGTGAGAGATGTGGATCAGGCGAGCGGCGCGGAGTGGATCTCACGGACGGCCTTGGCGATGCGCTGCGCCCCGAGCCGGAGGTTGTCTTCACTCTGGTTCGTGAAGCCCAAGCGCAGGCTCCGTGCGTACAGTCCGCTCGCGGCGGGATCGAAGTAGCGGCCCGAGGAGAAGTCGACGCCCAGCGCGTTCGCGGCGGCACGGACCTCCGCGAGATCGATGCCGGGGTCGGTCACCGTCGCCCAAGCGAAGATTCCGCCCTCGGCCTGCGGAATCGACACCAGGTCACCCGCCTCGGTGGTGAGAACGTCGGCCAGCAGATCCGCTCGCTCCCGGTAGAGGGTGCGGGCGTTCGCGACGATGCCGTCGAACAGTCCTGGCCGACCGAGCAGATGCGCCACGGCGGACTGGGTCACCAACGATGGATGCTGATCGAGGTTCGCGCGTAACCGCAACAGTCCGGCCTGGAGCCAGGACGGGGCGACAGCCCATCCCAGTCGGAGCCCTGGTCCGAGGGTCTTGGAGAAGGTATTGATTCGCACCACACGGTCGCTGTCGAGCGGGAAGTCCGGGACGGCCGTGCCCCGGAAACGGAGTTCGCGGTAGGGATTGTCGGAGAGGACGACGAATCCGTAGCGCTCGGCGAGGGCGACCAGCCGCAGCCGGTCCTCGGCTGCGAGGGTCGTGCCGGTCGGATTGTGGAAGTCGGGGATCACGTAGAACAGCTTCGGGATCCGCCCCGCCTGCAGATGGCCCTCGAAGACGTCGAGATCCAGTCGGCCGCCGGTGTTGAGTACCGGCAGGACCTGGGCACCGTAGTGGTCGAGCACCCGCAGCGCAACGGGAAAAGTAGGGCTCTCGACGGCCACCAGGTCGCCGGGGTCGAGTAGTGCGGCAAAGACCAGGCTCAGTCCGTGCAGGGCACCGTTGGTGACGACCACCCGGTCCGGATCGACGAGACCGGACTCGTCGCTCTCCCGCCCCGCGATCCCCTCGCGGAGGCTGGCGATGCCTGGAGCGACCGAGTATTGCAGCGCCCGAGCTCCGGTCGGGGGTGTCGCGAGGGCGACGGCGAACGCGGCCGCCAGTTCGTTCACCGGGAGCGCCTCGTCGGCGGGGACCCCTCCCACCAGGCGGATCGCGTCGGGTTGCAGCGAGTCCGGCGGCGGTCCGAACCCACCCGCTTCGAGCGGGCGAGTGATCAAGCGGGACAACGAGGACGGAGGAGAGGATGTGAGGCTCGTCATGTTCGAACTTCCTTCGTGGGCGGGAGTGTACGACGGATCACGCAGCGAGGACGCGGTCCGGAATCGCGGGGAGGCCGAGATTCCCTCGAAGCGTGGCGGATTCGTATTCGGTGCGGAACAGTCCGCGCTTCTGCAGGATCGGGACGACATGCTCGGTGAACGCCTCGACACCGCCCGGACCCTGCCCGGGCATGACGATGAACCCGTCGGCACCGCCCTCGACGAACCACTGCTCGAGCCTGTTCGCGACCTGTTCGGGTGAGCCGACAGCGCGACCGTGACCTGCGGACCGTTGCTGCAGTGTGATCAACTGCCGAACCGTCCAGCGTTCGTCCACCGCCAGTTCGCGGAACACACCGTACCGACTCTGCCTGCCTTGTACCGATGCGACCGGTGGCAGCCACGACGGCGGAATCGTGTCGTCGAGCGCGAGGCCGGACAGGTCGACGCCGGCCAGTTGACCCTCGAGCGCGGTGCGGGAGGCATCACTGTAGTGCTGCTCGAACAGGTCGTCGTCGATCCGCGTGGCCTCGTCCTCGGTGCCGCCGATCGTTGTACTGATCCCGGGTAGGACGAGGATGTTCGCCGGGTCGCGGCCCGCTGCCGCGGTCCGGGCCTTCAGGTCGCGAGAGAAGTGCTGCGCTCCGCGCAGTGTTTGCTGCGCGGTGTAGACGCCCTCCGCGAACGCGGCAGCGAACGCCTTGCCGTCGTCGGACGATCCGGCCTGGAACAGCACCGGTTGGTGCTGTGCGGACGGCGGCAGCGGAAGGGGCCCTTCGACGGTGTAGAACTCGCCGCGGTGGTCGATCGGGACAGCAGACTGGTCGTCGACCCACGAGTTCCACAGCGCCTGGACAACGGACACATGTTCGAGTCCTTGCCGGTACCGTGCCTCGTGTTGGGGCAGCGGTGCGTCGCCGAAGTTGCGCTCCCCCGCAGCCGACGTCACCGCGTTCCACCCCACGCGGCCACCGGAGAGGTGGTCCAGCGACTGCAACTGTCGCGCAAGGTTGAACGGCGCGGTGAACGTCGTCGACACCGTCGGGACCAGCCCGATGTGGTCCGTCACGGCAGCGACCGCCGAGAAGAGTGTCAGCGGTTCCGGTTTCGTGCCGAGCTCGGTGTCGGAGGTCAGTCCGTCGGCAGCGAACAGGACGTCGAACTTCGCGGCTTCCGCAGTCCGGGCGAGATGGATGTAATGGTCGAGGACGCGGCCGGGATGCCGAACGTCACCGGGACGGATCTGCCCGCGGGCACCGTTACCGGGCGGGTTGGTGAGGAGGCCGAGCCGGATCTGCCGGCGTGYGGATTGTGCTGACACGATTCTGTGCTCCATTGTCGTTGTGCGGCGGGCTGAATCACGCAGAAGCTGTCCTCAGTCTCCAAGCCGCCCCGCCGACCTACAAGAGTTTGTCTCGCACCGATCCGAAGCGGCCGATGCTGCAGCGCCGACGGCCGGGCCACGGAACCGTCATTCTCGTCTCCTGCGGCCGTCCCGGACGGCACATGCCAACGACAACAACAGCATTCCGGCGCACACTGCAAGCCCCGCCGCCATCGCACGGCCGTAGTTCCCGGCGTCCGCGGACAGGACTCCGAGATACAGGCCGGGCACCGCGGCGAGGCTGACGGTCGCCGACAACCGCTGCGACAGCTGCAGGAATCCCACGGCCACGCCGCTCACACCGGCCGGCGCATGCTCGAGCGTCATCGCACGGTTGGGGGCGTCGACGAATCCGCTCGCGACCCCGGACAGAACCGCCAGCGCGGCGACCACCGCGAGCACCGACGTCCGCGGCAGCACAGTGACCGCGAGCACGTATCCGGCGACCACGAACAGTTCCGCGACGATGGCACCCACCACCGCGGCGCGACCGAACCGGGCGACCACCCGCCAGCCGACTGCCGAGGTCACCGCCATCATCACCGAACTTCCCGACATCACCAGGGCCGCGTGCAGCGGTGCGATGCCGAGTCCCTCGATCAGATAGAGGCTCATCACGGCGTTCATCGCCAGGAGGGCGCCGAACCAGAACAACGCGACCGCCGTACCCAGTGTGTAGCCACGTGCCCGCATCAATGCAGGCAACAGCACCGGCGTGCCGCCGCGACTCGCGTAGCGCCGTTCCCACCAGCGGAAACACCCCAGAGCCAGGATCGAACCCGACACCGACAGCACCGCTCGCGTCGCCCCGAAGTGCGACACCATCGGCAACAGCAGAAGCGTCGTCGCAGCCGCGATCAGCCCGAGACCGACGACATCGACTGTCGCCCCCGACCGGGAGCGGCTGTCACGACGCAGGAACAGCGCGCCGAGCGCAACGGTGACGACCGCGAACGGCACGTTCAGCACAAGCAACAGCCGCCACCCCCAATCGGGACCCCCGACCCCGAGGAGCACACCACCGACGATCGGACCGATGAAACCGGCGAGCCCCCCGGCCGTTCCGTATGCCGCGAGTGCCTTGACTCGACGAGGCCCGGAGTAGCGGTCGGAGATGATGCCGAGGACCTGGGAACTGACCACTCCCGCCCCGACGCCCTGGCCGAGGCGGGCCGCAACGACAGTCCACGGCTCCGCGGCGAGGGCACCGACCAGGCCCATGACGGCGAACAGGCTCAAACCCGCAAGGAACAGCCGCCTCCGGCCGATCAGATCCCCCATCCGCCCCGCGGGGACGAGGGCGAGACCGAAGGTCAGTGAGTAACTCGCCAGAATCCACTGCACGTCCGCCGTCCCCGCATCGAGGGACGACCGGATGGCCGGCAAGCCGATGCCCAGCACAGCGGAGTCGAGGAGTGTGGTGAAACCGGCGGCGGCGCAGACGAGCACCTCCCGACGTCCCGCCGTGTCGCGAAGCGCCGGTCCGGCATCGGTGCGTTCCGGTGCTGTGTCGAGGTCGGTCAGGATCGGCCTACCGATGCTCGCCCGCGGCGGTGCGGATGTCGTCGGCGTCTGCGAGCGCCACCACCCGCCCGGCCTCGGCCACGACCACCGGCCCCCGGTGTCCGCCGATTCGCCGCACTGCCACCGACAACTCCTCGGTGACTCCCACGACGGGCAGCGGCTGAGCGACGTGCGCGCCGACCGGGTCGTCGTCCGGAGCGTCCGACAGAGCCTCGGGACCGACGGCCCCCAGGATCTCCGCGACCACGATCGGACCGGTACCCGGGCGCGCCAGCACGACGGGTAGCGCCGGGGTGTCCGTGAGCAGGTCACCTGCCTCGGCCACGGTCACGGTCGACGGCACTGTCCGGGGTGCGATTCCCCGGCCACCCAGTGCGTCACCCACGACGGGTCCGCTCGGGGCGTGGTAGAGCGGGAAGCCGAGCCGTCCGAGCCACTCGTTGTCGAAGTACTTCGACAGGTACGCCCGGCCCGAGTCCGGGACGATCACGACCACGACGTCGTCCGGGCCGAGAGTCCGCGCGACCCGCAGGGCGGCGGCGACCGCGGTGCCGGCGGAACCCCCGACGAGGAGTCCTTCCTCCCGGGCGAGGCGGTGCAGCACCGTGAGGGCCTCGACGTCCGTGATCCGCTCGAGTCGGTCGACGACGTCCGGGTGGTAGGAGTCCGGCCACTCGTCTGTCTCGGTCTGCGGGTGCA
Source organism: Rhodococcus sp. P4_B6 (assembly GCF_056402215.1). Taxonomy (NCBI): domain Bacteria; kingdom Bacillati; phylum Actinomycetota; class Actinomycetes; order Mycobacteriales; family Nocardiaceae; genus Rhodococcus; species Rhodococcus sp. P4_B6. Next base: position 33,177 of record NZ_JBFUHV010000046.1, read on the forward strand.
GGAAGTGGCCGACGGATTCGATGTACCAGGCCCGGCCGTCGCCCCCGCCGTACACGGAGGTTTCGGGGTCCGCGCCGACTGTCTGCACGGCACCGCCGGAGACCTCGGCCAGGAACTCCCCTGTCCCCGTGATGGTCCCACCGGTTCCGACTCCCGCCACGAAATGGGTGACCCGGCCCTGAGTCTGACGCCAGATCTCCGGTCCGGTCGTGGTGCGGTGCGCGTCCGGATTGGCCGGGTTGTCGTACTGACCGGCGAGCCAGCCGCCGGGAATCTCCGCCGCGAGCCGAATGGCGACGTTGCGGACGAATTCAGGATGATGACTGGGCCGTCCGCCGGGCGTCACATGCACCTGCGCCCCGTGCGCGCGCAGCAACCCGATCTTCTCGGCGCTGGTCTTGTCGGGCACGACGACGACCGAACGGTAACCCCGGGCGGCAGCAACCAACGTCAGACCGACCCCGGTATTGCCCGACGTGCCTTCCACGACGGTGCCCGCGGGTAGCAACTCTCCCGATTCCTCCGCCGCGCGAATCATGGCCAGGGCGGCACGGTCCTTCACACTTCCGCCGGGATTGAGGAACTCGAGCTTGGCGTACACCGTCGCGGAGATGCCTTCGGTGACCCGGTTCAACCGAACGAGGGGCGTGTTGCCGATGGCATCGGTGATCGAGTCGTAGACGCCGAGGCTCGCAGCATCGACTGTGGGTGGATCGAGGATGGTCATGCGTCTACCTTTCGAGGCCGCGCCGGTGTCACTCGATCAGCATGGCAAGGACGGTCGCCGAACAACAGGATTCGAGTCACGCCGATCGGATCTTCGCATCCTCGAGATTCGAATTCTTCTCCGGCGACAGCCGATCGGCTGTACTACGGGACGACCCGAGACCGAAGGGGGTAGTCGAAAAGATGTCGACACCGGTGACAACACTGCAGCGTCACGACACAGAGCTGTGGCAGTGGCGACTGTCGGCGCGTTGCCATGAAGAGGACGCGGAGATCTTCTTCCCGGCGGACGCCGAACGCAGGAACGCGCGCTTCGAGCGGGAAGATCTCGCCAAGGAGTTCTGCCGCAGCTGCGCGGTGGTGGAGGAATGCCTCGCGTATGCGCTCGACACCGGCCAACAGCACGGAGTCTGGGGAGCGACGACGCCGGGGGAACGGCTCGCTCGACAGGGTCGCTGAGCTACGTTGAGCGCGAAAGCCGAGTTATATTCGCAAAGAATTGATTTGGTGCGCCGCCCCCGGAAAGCAAGTACGTTCAGTATGCCGCGGTCTTGGGAGAGGCTGCGGTGACATGCGGTGTTCGAGAAGAGGGGTAAGAACACCGGACGTGGTGGATGGCCCCGTCAACGACGTCTCCTCGAGACGCGTTGGCGGGGCCTCCGCCGGCCGTCGTGTTACGCGGCGGGGCTCCGTCGCAGCTCCGGCCGGGCCAGCGCCTCGGGAATCTTTCCGGTGTCGCGCTCGGTGAACACCGTTCCGGGCGGGACGATCTCGTCGATCCTGTCCAGCACTTCACCGGACAGTGTCACATCGACGGCGTCCAGATAGCTGTCGAGGTGCTCGATGGTGCGTGGTCCGACGATCGCGGATGTCACATCAGGATGGGCCAGCACGAACGCCAAGGACAGTTGGATCAGGCTGATGCCCAGTTCTTCCGCCAGCACGGCAAGTGCGTCCGCGGCTGCGAGCTTGCGGGCGTTGGCCGGTGCGTCGATGTCGAAGCGGCCCTTGATCAGTTCGGTGCGGTACGACTCCGGCTGCGGAGCACCGATCCGGTACTTCCCACTGAGCCAGCCCGCGGCGAGCGGACCGTAGGTGATCACGCCGAGCCCGTACTTGCGCGCGATCGGCAGGGTTTCCCGTTCGATGCCGCGGATCAGCAGCGAGTACGGAACCTGCTCGCTCGACGAGCGCTGCAGGTTCCGGGAGTCCGCCACCCACTGGGTCTCGACGAGTTCCGCGGGCGAGAACACGGAGGTTCCGTAGTAGCGAATCTTGCCCGCCCGAACGAGATCGTCGAGTGCTCCGACAGTTTCGCCGATCTCGGTGTGCGACTCGGGCCGGTGGACCTGGTACAGGTCCAGGTAGTCGGTGCCGAGGCGCCGAAGACTGCCCTCCACGGCCTCGGTGATCCATCGACGCGAATTGCCGCGATGCTGTGGATTGTCGTCGACGGCGTTGTGAAACTTGCTCGCCAGGAACACGTCGTCGCGGCGGCCCTTCAACGCCTTCCCGACGATCTCCTCGGATTCCCCGCGCGAGTAAGTGTCTGCCGTGTCGACGACGTTGATGCCCGCGTCCAGCGCCCGGTGGATCACCCGGATGCCGTCCTCGTGCGTAGTCTTGCCGCGGGCCCCGAAGTTCATCGTGCCCAGCGTCAACGGGCTGACCTTCACACCCGTGCGTCCGAAGACGCGGAAGTCCTGCAGTGCCATCAGTGATCGTCCTTCGCTGTGGTGGCGCGACGGCGAGTTGCCGCGTCGGTCAGTGACGGCGGAAGGTAGCCCTCGTCCGCCGGGCTGATCGTGACTCCGGGGGCGACGATCTCGTCGATACGGTCGAGGATGTCGCTGCCCAGTCTCACGTCGACGGCGCCGAGCTGACTCTCGAGGTGCTCGAGGGTCCGCGGCCCGATGATGACGGAACTGACGGCGGGATGCTGGAGGACGAAGGCCAGGGAGAGGTGGATCAGCGGCAGGCCCGCGTCGTCGGCCAGCTTCTGCAGTTCCTCGGCGGCGGCCCGCTTGCGCTGGTTGGCGAGCAACTCCGGGTCGTGGCGGTGCGGCTGCCGGGTCAACCGGCTCGACTCCGCGGCATCCGTCTCGCCCGCGCGGTACCGGCCCGACAGCCAGCCCCCGGCGAGCGGGCTCCAGGTGAGGACGCCCAGCCCGTGCTTCTCGGCGATCGGCAGCGTGGCGCGTTCGGCGGCCCGCGCGAGAATGGAGTACGGCGGCTGCTCGGTGACCGGACGCTGCAGGTGGCGCCTGTCGGCTGCCCACTGTGCTTCGACCAGTTGGTGCGGCTCGAACGTGGTGGTGCCGAAGTAGCGGATCTTGCCCTGCCGCACGAGGTCGTTCAACGCGCCGAGGGTCTCGTCGAAGTCGGTGTCGGGGTCGGGGCGGTGGATCTGGTAGAGGTCCAGATGATCGGTCTGCAACCGTCGGAGGCTGCCCTCGATCGCCTTGAAGATCCAGCGCCGCGAGTTGCCGCGATGGGTGGGGTCGGACCCGATCTGGCCGTGGAACTTGCTGGCGAGGACCACGTCGTCGCGGCGGCCGTGCAGCGCCTTCCCGACGATCTCCTCGTTCTCGCCCTGCGAGTACACGTCGGCGGTGTCGACGACGTTGATTCCGGCGTCCAGCGCGCGGTGGATGATCCGGGCGGCGTCCTCGTGATCGGTGTTCGCCCAGGACCCGAAGTTCATTGCGCCGAGCGTGAGCGCGCTGACCTGCACACCGGTCCGTCCGAGGTGGCGGTACGTCATGATCTGGTTTCTGCTTTCTGTCGGGGCAATCATCTGCGGGAAAACGTGTTGATCGGTTCGCGGAGACCGAGGTGGCTCCGGAGTGTGCGGCCGGTGTAGTCGGTGCGGAAGAGCCCGCGGGCCTGGAGGATCGGGACGACGTGGTCGACGAAGTCTTCCAGGTACGAGGGCAGAACGGCCGGGATGACGGTGAACCCGTCGACGGCGCCCGACCGCCACCACGTCTCGACATGATCGGCCACCTGCTCCGGAGTACCGACCACCACGCGGTGCCCACCGAGGAACTCGGACAGGAGCTGCCGGACGGTGTGCCCGGTGTCGGCGGCGTACCGGGTCAGCGACGCGAAGAAGCCCTGCGGTCCGACCCTGTTCTCCGGCAGTGTCGACAGCCGCTCGGGGAGCGGTGCGTCCAGGTCCAGGTCCTCGTCCGGGTAGCCCAGCCACCGGGCGAGTGCCCGCACCGGGGCGCTGTCCGGGTGCAAGCGCGACTGCAGGATGTCGAACTTGCCGGACGCCTCCGCGGTGGTGCCGGCGACGACGGGGACGAGTCCGGGCAGGATTCGGATCTGGGCGGGGTCGCGACCGTCCGCGGTCGCGGCCGACCGGATCTCCCGGGCGAACTGCTGCGCCGGCCCCAGCCCGAACTGGGTGGCATAGATCGCCTCCGCATGGGCCGCCGCGAAAGCCTTGCCCTGAGCGGACGAACCCGCCTGCACCAGCACTGGTCGGCCCTGTGGGGAACGGGTGACGTTCAGGGGCCCGGCGACGGTGAAGAACTCGCCGCGATGATCCACGGCATGCACCTTGTCGGGGTCGGCGAAGCGTGCCGACGCCTGGTCGCCGATCAGTGCGTCGTCTTCCCAGCTGTCCCACAGCTTCTTCGTCAGTTCGACGTACTCGCCGGCACGCCGGTAGCGTTCGTCGCGCTCGGGGAGATGTTCGATGCCGAAGTTACGGGCGGCGTTCGGCTCGAACGTGGTGACCACGTTCCACCCGGCCCGGCCGCCGCTCACATGATCGAGCGAGAGAATTCTGCGCGCCAGGTTGTACGGCAGATTCAGTGTGGACGTGGCGGTCGGGATCAGCCCGACACGTTCGGTCGACACGGCCAGAGCGCTCGTGAGCAGAATCGGGTCCAGTGTGGCCGCGGGACCGCGGGCGATGCCCGGCTGCTGTACTGGGATGTCCGGGAACAGTAATCCGTCGAGGAGTCCGCGCTCCGCCACGGCGGCCACCCGGCGGTAATGGTCGAGACTGATGAACGACTCCGGTGCCAGCTCAGGATCCAGCCAGGCGGCCGGGTGATATCCGGCGCTTCCGACGTTGACGAGGAAGTGCAGCGAGCGACCGTCGACTCCGCCCATCACGCCACCACCCGGTCCGTCGAGGTCGGCACGGTGTGAGCCGGGATCTTCAGGCCCAGGTGCCCGCGCAGAGTTGTCGTCTCGTACTCGGTGCGGAACCGGCCGCGGCGCTGCAGGATCGGGACGACATGGTCGACGAAATCGTCGAATCCGCTGGGCAGCACGTCGGGCATCAGGTTGAACCCGTCGGCGACGCCTTTGTCCACCCAGTCCAGGATCGCGTCGGCGATCTGCTCCGGGGTGCCGGTGACGATGCGGTGCCCGGCGCCGCCGCCGAGTCGGCGCAGTAGTTGGCGAACTGTCAGATTCTCGCGCTGCGCCAGTCCGACGGCGATCTTGTAGAACGTCTGCGAGCCGCCTGCCTCGTCCGCGGCCGTCAGCAGGTGCCAGGGCAGAGGCCCGTCGAGGACCAGCGCGTCCTCGGGGACGCCGAGCTGACCCGCCAGTCGGGTGAGCGCATACTCGGGCGGCACGAGTTCGGCGAGTAGGTCGCGGCGGCGCAGCGCTTCCGCCTCGGTGCTGCCGATCACGGTCGACAGGCCCGGCAGGACCACGACGTCTTCGGCCCTGCGCCCGTAACCGACGGCGCGGGCCTTGACGTCTCGGTAGTACTCGGCAGCTTCCTGTTCCGTCTGCGCGGCCGTGAAGATCACCTCACCGACTCGGGCGGCGAGTGCCCGCCCGTTCGTCGATGCACCGGCCTGCACCACCACCGGCTCCCCTTGTGGTGAGCGCGGAACGTTCAACGGTCCGGCGACGTCGAAGTGGGGGCCGTGGTGGTCGGTGCGGTGGATCTTGTCGGGGTCGGCGAATCGCCATGCCGGTTTGTCGCCCACCAGGGCGTCGGGCTCCCAGCTGTTCCATAGTTTCCGCACCACCTCGACGAACTCGGCGGCCCGGGTATAGCGGCCGGCGTGGTCGGGTTCGTCGTCGAAGCCGAAGTTGCGCGCCGGTTCCCTGCCCGCCGTGGTCACCACGTTCCAGCCCGACCGGCCACCGCTGAGCTGGTCGAGTGTGGCGAAACGCCGTGCGACGTCGTACGGGTCGTTGTAGGTCGAGGACAGTGTGCCGATCAGACCGATCGTCTCCGTCGCAGCGGCGACCGCGGCCAGCACGACGGACGGTTCGAGGCTGTTGAACGGCCGGTAGCGCAGGTCTTCCCGGATCGCCGGACCGTCGGCGAGGAAGATCGCGTCGAGCCTGGCTGCCTCCGCTTTCCGGGCGATGTCGATGTAGTGGTCGAGCCCGAAGGAGGCGAGCGGATCGGTTCCGGGAAACCTCCAGGACCCACCGAAGACGCCTGCGTTGAGAATGTTGACGTTGAGGTGAACGTGCCTGCTCACTGCTCCTCCTCGGCCGGCGCGCCCGCTGCGATGGCGGACTTGCCGAGGTTGGCGACGACGAAGTCGCTCTGCGGGAAATGAATCCGGCCCACCATGGCGTTGCGGTGGTGTCGTTCGAGTGGGTTGCTGCGAGACAGTCCCGGGTTCCCGGTGAGGTCGAGCGCTGACTCGGTGATCCGGATCGCCGTCGTCGTCGCCACGTGCTTCGCCAACGCGGGCAGGGCGCTGTTGGTCTCCACTACCGCCGCCGCGTGCCGCAGCAGTGCACGGCTGGTCTGCAGTTGCGCTTCGATCTCCCCCACGCGGTCGTGGAAGCGCGGCACCGTGGCCAGCGGCGCGCCCAGCGCGGTGGGCACTCGGGTGTGGAGGTACCGGACCAGCCAGTCCCTCGTCGCGATCGACACCCCGTTGTAGTTGGCGGCCAGGAGCAGGGGCAGCGCCTGCCTGCCTGCACTGCGGACCTTGCCGGTGCCGTCGTTCGGGTCGCGCAGATCCACCAACCGGGAGTGCGGAATCCGGGCATTGTCGAAGATCACGGTCTGCGTGTCCGACGCGCGCAGCCCGAGGTGGTCCCACGTCTGCTTTACCCGCCAGCCCGTGGCCTGGCGGTCGAACAGGAACGTGGCCACCTTCGGCTGGGGATCCGCGGTGGTGGCTGTGACGGTGAACCAGTGCAGCCCCGAGATGCCCGTTCCGTAGGCCTTCTCGCCGTCGATCCGCCAGCTGCCGTCGGGCAGGCGGGTGGCCGTGGTGGCGGGGACGCCTCCGCGGGACAGACTGCCGAGTTCGCGTTCCACCGCGAGACCGTTGATGAGGGCGCCCTCGGTGACCGCTGTGCGGAACACGGCGGCCTTCAGGTCGTCGGGCCACGGGTTGTCGGGTCGTTGGAGCGTCAAGTGGTTGGTGTAATTCCACTGCAGGATCAGTCCCACCGACGGGTCCGCCGCCCCGACGCGCTCGATCACCTCGACGGCCTCGGCAATTCCGGCGCCGCCCCCACCGAACTGCTCGGGCACCGTCAGTGACTGCGCCCCGATCCGGCGCAGCGCATCGAACGCGTCGAACGGGAACTCCCCGGTGAGGTCGTGGTATTCGGCGCGGGAGGCGATGAACTCGAGAACCTCGCGGAATCGGTTTTCGTCGAGTCCTCGCACGGTGGTGCGGGGTTCGGTCACTCCGACAGTCATGTGAAGCTTTCCTTCCTGGTGCGGCCGGCAGTCTCGGTCACTTCGAGGCCGAGATTGCCCCGCAGAGTGCGGTGGGTGTATTCGGGGCGGAAGAGTCCGCGGCTCACCAGATGCGGCACCACCTGTTCGACGAAGGCCTCGAGGCCGGTACCCACGTCCCCCGGCATGATCGTGAAGCCGTCGGTGGCACCGCTGCGGAACCATGCTTCGATCCGGTCCGCGATCTGTTCGCCGGTCCCGACGGCCAGCTGGTGACCCGCCCCTCCTGCGAACTTGTGGATCAACTGCCGTGCGGTGAGGGGTTCGCCGGCGAGCAGTGCACGTGTGCTCGCGGCGAATCCGGCCGAACGGGGCAGCGACGACTCCGTGCCCGGAAGATCGTCGGCACTGATCACCGTGTCGAGCCGGAGCCGCTCAGGATCGAGACCGAGTTGTCCCGCGAGCTGCCGCAATGCCGGCTCGAGCGGAATCGTCTCGCGCAGTTCCTCCTCGCGCCGCCGGGCCTCGGCCTCGGTGCCGCCGACGACGGTGATGAGACCGGTCGAGACTTTGACCCGGTCGGGGTCGCGCCCGTTCGCCGCCGCCCTGCCGCGGATGTCGGTCCTGAGGTTCCTCGCGACGTCGACGGTCTGTGCTGCCGAGAACACGAGATCCGCGTACTTTCCCGCCAGGGCGAGGCCGCCTTCCGACGCGCCTGCCTGCACGATCAGCGGCATGCCCTGTGGTGAGCGCGGCAGCGGCAACGGGCCCGCGACCGACAGGATCGGACCACGATGGCCGGGAGGAGTGATCCGGTCCGGGTCGGCGAACCGCCCGCTCTCGGTGTCCCCGATGATCGCGCCGGCTTCCCACCCGTCCCAGAGCTTGGCCACGACATCGACGAATTCGTCTGCTCTGCGATATCTTTCGTCCTTATCGGGAGGCTCCGAGAACCCGAAATTGGCGGACGCCGCTGGATGCTGGGTGGTGACCACGTTCCACCCGGCCCGACCGCCCGTGAGATGGTCGAGCGACAGGTATCGCCGGGCCAGGTTGTAGGGATCGTTGTAGGTGGACGATCCCGTCGCGATCACCCCGATGTGTTCCGTTCCGGCGGCCGCATCGGCCAGCATGACCACAGGATCGAGACCGAGGCCGGGAGCGTGGTGAATGTCCGAGGACAGCGCGGGACTGTCACCGACGAAAACGGCGTCGAGGTGTCCGCGCTCGGCGATCCGGATGAGACGACGGAAGTGCGCCGGATCCACGAAATCGCCGGGGTTGTTGCCCTCCACCCGCCAGGAGCCGCGGAAGTGCCCGGGTGTGAGAAGTGAAATATTCAGGTGCAGTTGCGAACTCATGGTCACGTGCTTCAGTATCGAGCGGGAAGGTGAGGCGAACAAGCCAGTGACGCTAAGAGATTCGTTAAGAAATCCTCAAACCGGGTCGGACGACCGCAGACGGTTCACGACGCGAGCTGCAGTGGTCCCGCGACCATCCGCAATGCCCTGATGGCCGCGGCCACCGCGGGGCGCTCGATCGACGCCTGACGGTACGTGACGCCGATCTGCCGCGCGCCGTTGGCGACCGGGCACGCGACGAGGTGCCGGTGGGCCTCGGAGACCGCCATCTCGGGGACCACGGCCACCCCGAAACCGGCTTCGACCATTTCCGCCATCCCCGTGAAGCTGCCGCACCGATGCTCGATCCGGGGCGTGAATCCGGCCTGACGGCACGCGAACATCACCGACACGATGGAGGGTGCCCCGTCGGAGGCGGCGATCCAATCCACGTCGGCGACCGCGCCGAGCCCGTGCTGCCTCGCGCGCTCCCGCAACGGAGTCGGAGCCAGGAGCACCAGTGGGTCGTCGAACAGGAACTCCGAGGCGAGACCGGCGGGAAGGTCGCGTGCACGGAACGAGTAGGTGTAGGTGATCGCCAGATCGACTTCCTGCTGCCGGACGGCAGGCACCGAATTGACCGGCATCGCGTCGATGAGTCGCACCCGCAATCCGCGGTGCTCTCGACCCAGTCGCGTGGCCACCGGCAGCGCGAGCCGGGTCAGGGCGGTCTGGAACGTCGCCAGAGTGAGGACGCCGGTGACGGATTCTCCCGTCGCCGCGACGGCGCTCTCCGCTTCTTCCAGTGCGGCAACGACTCTCGATGTGTGATCGACCAGCACCCGGCCCGCGTGGGTGAGACGCAGCACGCGCCCCTCTCTGCGGGTCAGGACCGCGCCGACCTCGTCCTCGAGGATCCTCAACTGCTGGGACACCGCGGACGTGGTGATCCCGTGCAGTTCGGACACAGCCGTCATCGTCGTGTGCTCGGCGAGGTCGCGGAGCAGAATCAACCGTCGAATGTCATACACAGGTGGTCCTCGTGGGTAGATCGGCCGGTCGCGCGGGATCTCCGGTCGACCGTATTCCATCCTGCCCACCGGCGACCGTTCAGCACAGGTTTGTGATCACGACGATTCTGTTCAGTACACCTTGTCGCGCGCACTCGATCCTCGACGCCAAAGCACTTTCCGGGGATGGAGCGGCGATCAAGAATTCTTCGGCTCGCCGTACCGGTCGGCGAACGACTTGGGTGTGGTGCCGTTGACCAGGTAGTCGCCGATGACCGTCGGCTTGTAGACCACGGGGTTGTGTGAGGCGAGAGTGCGGGCGTTCCGCCAGTGGCGGTCCAGATTGCGTCCCTCTCGCACCGCGGAGGAACCACCCGCGTTGAAAATGAGGTTGGCGGAGTCCAGGACCGCGTCGATCACGGCGATCTGCGCCGCGGACGTGTTCACGAAGACCTCCGCGAACAGGTCGCGGGTGGGCCCCTCGGCCGCGAACCGTGCGTTGACGTCTTCGAGTTCCTGCGCGATCCGCTGCAGGATGCTGTCGACGACCAGAACGTTCTTCGCGATCTTCCCGACCACGCCGAGGACCGCGTAGTCCGACGTCGCCGCATCGGACGGCGCATGCAGACTCGTCCGGGTGCGGCTGCGCACGAGTTCCACTGCGTCGTCTCGCACGTTGCGGTTGATCCCCGCCAGCGTCGCCAGGTGCACGATCTGCACGAACGAGGACTGCTGGTCGAGGAATCCCGGGCGGTGCCCGAACTCGCCGAATTCTGCGACCGGTGCCGCCTCGAACTTCGTGGTTCCACTGGCGGTGAGCCGTTGACCGATCCCGTCCCAGTCGTCGATACGGTCGACACCCGCCGCGGTGGCCGCCACGACCACGAAACGGCGCCGCGCATCGCCGTCCGTCACGGCGACCCGGATGTAGTCGGCGTAGAGGGTTCCCGTCGTGTAGTACTTCTCGCCGGATACCACTGCCTCACCGTCGTGGTCGGTGACGGTGGTCGAGATGTCGAACGTTCCCCGGCCGGTGGGCTCCGACTGTGCGTTGCCGAATGCCGCTCCCGCACCGATCTTTTCCAGCCAGTGGGCCCGAACCGGTCCGTCGTCCAGGTTGCGGAGGATTTCGACGGTGGTGAAGTGCCCCCGCAGGATCTGCGGAATGTTGGAATCGGCCTGCCCGAGCTCCGCGAGGAGTTCGAAGAGCTCGGGCAGGGTCGCCCCGTGGCCACCGAACTCGACCGGGACGCGCAGAGCACCGAACCCCGCGGCGAACAGCTCGGCCACCTCCGCGTATGGCAGCTCCCGGGCGCGTTCGCGCTGCGCCGCGCCGGCGGCGATGCGCGCGAAGATCTCCCGGAACCGCGGGAGGGAACGGTCCACGGCGGTGGAATGGTCGCTGACGCGGCCGGTCAGGGTAACAGCGGTCATGAAGGGTCTCCTCGGACGACGTGATCGAGCGCCGTCACCCGGACGGGTGACGGCCGACGGAACGGTCTACCGGCCGGGCCCGAAGGGAACGACCGGAAGCCCAGGTTCTCGTCCCATCTCATATCGAGACATGTTGCCGATCAACACAATCAGCCTTGACGCTTTGTGTAGATCCGCTAAATCCGCGTCTCGTCGCCGTGTGCCCGTGCAGGCTCGTTCGCGGGCAGGCCTGCGTCCTTCCATGCGGCGAACCCGCCGTCGATGTGCACCACGTTGCGGAAGCCCCGCTCGAGCAATCCCTCCGCCACCGGGCCGGACCCCGCAATGGATCCGCACACGACGACGATCGGCTGGTCGAGCGAGATGATCTCGGCGTGCTTCGTGGGTGAGTCGAGTCCGAACTGTTCGTCGAGTGCGTCGCGGTCGGCAACGATCGCTCCCGGGACCTCGCCGTTCTCTCCGCGCCCCTTGTCGCTGCGCACGTCCACGAGCACGGCGCCGCCGTTGACGGCCGCGGCCGCGAGCACCGGGGTGACGAGAGCGGGGGTGAGTCGGCCGGCGGTGTCGGTGTTGTCGGTCATGTGATGTCCTTTTCGGTAGGTGGTTGTCCGGATGTCAGAGCGCAGCGGCGAGAAGTTGGTTCTCGCCGGGTACGGCGTGCAGTAGGTTTCGGGTGTAGGCCTCGCGCGGCGCGCCGAAGATGTCGTCGACACGTCCCGACTCCACCACCCGCCCGCCGCGCATCACGGTGACGTCGTCGGCGATCAACCGCACCACGCCCAGGTCGTGGGTGATGAACAGGTACGTCAGCCCGAATTCGGCCTGTACGTCGACGAGGAGTTGCAGGATCTGCGATTGAACCGAGACGTCGAGGGCCGAGACCGCCTCGTCGAGAACGACGATTCTCGGGTCGGCGGCGAGTGCCCTCGCGATCGCGACGCGCTGCCGTTGCCCGCCCGACAGTTCGACGGGTTTGCGCCGGAGAAACGTGCTGTCGAGCGCCACCGCGTCGAGCAATTCGACCACCCGTGTGCGGCGTTCGGTTCGATTGTTCCGAATCTTGAACGCAGCCAGAGGTTCCGTGATGATCTGCTCGATGCTGAGCTTGGGGTCGAGTGACGAGTAGGGGTTCTGGCGTACCAGCTGGATCCTGCGTCGCACCGGCCGGAACCGGCGGTGGGACAGTCCGTCGATCCTGTCGCCTTCGAGCAGAACCTCGCCGGCGTCCGGTCGGCTGAGCCCGACCGCGATTCGCGCGAGTGTGGACTTGCCTGCTCCCGATTCACCGACCACGGCGTGGGTGGAACCGGCGGTCACACCGACGGTCACACCGTCGACCGCGACGAACTCGGAGGCCTTCGAGCCCGACCCGACGGTGAACCGCCTGGTCACGTCGCGCAATTCCAGGACGGGGCCCGCAGCCGCGGTGTCGTCCACGGCGCGCGCCGCGAGCGCGAGCGGTGACGGACCGAGGCGCGCGCTGCGGAACGACGGCGCCGCGGCGATCAGCGACCGGGTGTATTCCTGCCCCGGATTCTCGACCAGCTCCCGTGTCTCGCCTTGTTCGACGATCCTCCCCTGCCGCATGACGACCACGCGGTCCGCCCGGTCGAACGCCACACCGAGGTCGTGGGTGACGAGTAGGACGCCGAGCCCGAGGGTGTCGCGGAGAACCGCGAGGTGGTCGAGGATCACCTTCTGGACCGTCACGTCGAGCGCCGACGTGGGCTCGTCCGCCACCAGCAGTGCCGGATCACTCGCGAGGGCAATCGCGATGAGGACTCGCTGCTTCATCCCGCCGGAGAGTTCGTGCGGGAACTGCGAGTAGATCCGTTCGACACTGTTCAGTCCGGCGAGGCGCAGTTTTTCGAGCACCAACTCCCGCGCCGGACCCGATTCGACCTTCCGGTGCAGCCGGATCGCCTCGAGGACCTGCACCCCGACTCTTTTCACCGGGTTGAGCGAGGTGCCGGGATCCTGTGGAACGAACCCGACGAACGGACCGCGCAGCTGTGCCAGCTGCCGGTCCTTCCACCGGGTCACGTCCCGCCCACCCAGGTGGATCGTGCCGGACTCGATGGACGCCGACGACGGCAGGAGCCGCAACGCGGCATGGACGGTGGTGCTCTTGCCCGAGCCCGATTCACCGACGACGGCGACGAACTCACCCGGGTGGACGCTCAGCCCCACACCCTCGACGGCGGTCTTCCCGGCCCCTCGAGCGGTACGGTAGCTGACCCGCAGATCGTCGATCTGCAGCAGTGGACCGTGCCCCTGTTCGACGTCGCTCATCTCTGGTCTCCTAGCGATTTGCTGATGCGGTTGGTGGCGAGCACGACCACGGCGATCAGGACGCCGGGCAGGATCGAGATCCAGGGGTAGGTGGCGAGGTAGTCGCGCCCCTCCGACACGGCGAGCCCCCACTCGGGCTCCGGCGGCGGCGCTCCGTAACCGAGGAAGCCCAGTGCCGCCACGGCAAGGATGGCCGAACCGCATTCGAGCGCAGCCAACGACAACACGGCGGTGACCGAGTTCGGCAGCACGTGCCGGACCACGACCCGACCGAAGCCGGCTCCCGATCCGTAGGCCGCCTCCACGTAGTCGCTCTGGGCGACCTTCAGCACCTCGGAGCGCATCACCCGGGCGAATGCCGCAACCGCGGAGATCCCTACCGCCAACGCCACATTGAAGGTTCCGTATCCGAGTGCCGTCACCACCGTCATGGCGAGCAGGAGCGCCGGAATCGCGAGCAGCACATCGACGAAGCGCATGACGATCGCATCGGTGCGACCGCCGACGAACCCGCTGAGCAGACCGACGACCGAACCGACGACGAACCCCACCAATACCGCGAGTAACGTCGCACTGAGCGTCGTGGACGCCCCGAAGATCACGCGGGCGAGGAGGTCCCGGCCGAGGCGGTCGGTCCCGAAGAGGTGGTCGGGACCGGGTGGGCTGAAGCTGGCGTCGACGTCACCGTCGTAGGGACTGAACGACGTGAACCAGCCCGGCGCCACCGCCCAGAGAACGACCGTGACGATCACCAGCCAGGACAGGACCAGGCCCGGTGCGGTCGACGCGAGCCGCACGAACCGCACGAACCGCACGAACCGGTCGCCGGCGGTGTCGGCGGTGGATGAGGCCGATGAGCGGAAATCGAATGTGGTCACTGTGGTGCCTCCTTACCCGGCCGCCGGGGCGGCGCCGGCCAGGACCCGCGTGCGCAGCCGCGGGTCGAGCAGCGGATAGACGATGTCGACCACGAAATTGACGACCACGAAGACGACGGCCGCGAACACCACCACCGCCTGCACGAGCATCACGTCCTGCGTGCGGACTGCCGTCTCGGTTAGCCGGCCGAGGCCGGAACGCGAGTAGATGGTCTCGACGATCACCGCGCCGGCCAGCAAATTCCCGAGGGTGAGTCCGGCAATCGTCAGTGCGGGCAGGCTCGCGTTCTTGAGAACATCGCGCACCAGAACCCACAACCGGCTGGCGCCCTTCGCGACGGACACCGTGACGTAGGGCGCGTTCAACCCGAGTTCGATGTTCTTCAGCAGCAGCTGCGCGATGGGCGCCGACACCGGTATCGCCAGCGTGACGGCGGGCAGCACGAGCGAGGCGAAGCCGTCGTTTCCGATGGGGGGAAACCATCGCAGCTGGAACGAGAAGACCTGCAGGATCGCGAGCCCCACCAAGAACACCGGTACGGACACACCGGCCGCGGGGAGGGACGCGATGGCCTGCGACAGCCACGAACTGCGGGTGTACGCCGCCGACAGCGCAATTGCGAACGCCACGATCACCGCGAGCAGCAGTGCGGCACCCGCGAGGATCGCCGTCTGCGGCAACACCGCGAAGATCATCGACCACACGTTCTCCCCCGTGCGCACCGAATGCCCGAAGTCCCCGTGCAACGCACCGAACAGTCGCGTGGCGTACTGCACGACCACCGGCTGATCGAGACCGTAGTGTGCGCGCGCCGCGTCCTTGTCGGCGTCACTGACCAGTTCCGCCTCGCTCGGGTCGAACATGAGGTCGACGGTGTCGTACGGAAGCACGTACAGCAGGACGAACGTGAGCGAGTACGCCGCCCACACGACGAACAGGGACTGACCCAGTTTGGCGAGGATGTACCGTCCCATTGTTCAGCCCTGCTCTATCCAGGTGTCGTAGAACACGTTTCGCGACTGTGCCTCGTAGCCCACGTTGTGGACCTTCGGGTTGGCCGCGGTCACCTGGGCCGGGTTGTACACCGGCACACTGAGGATCTCCTCGTTGAGAACGAAGTCCTGCGCCGCGGCGGCCGCGGCGGCACGCTTGGCCGGATCGAGTGTCTCGTTGACGGCGCGGAACGTGTCGATCGCCTTCTGCCGGACGGGGTTGTCCGCAGTGATGGCGGCGCCGTTCGTGAACAGCGGCGAGTAGGTCTGCTCGAGCACCGCCACGTCCGATCGGCTGGTATTGAACACCTGGACGTTCCATTTGCCCTGCAGCTTGCTCGCCGCCTGGTAATCGGGGATGGGAAGGACCTGCAACTGCAGGTCCACACCGATGTCACGCAGATCCTGCTGGATGAGTTCGAACGCGGGCTTGTTGATCACCAGGTTGTTGATGGCGAGCAGACTCAGGTTGAGCGGCTTGCCGTCGGCGTTGACGCGAATACCGTCCGGGCCTTCCTTCCAGCCGGCCTGATCCAGGATCCGCTTCGCCTCGTCCTGGTTCTCGACCAGTCGATCGCTGAAGTCCGCATATCCCGGCACGCGCTCCGAGACCACCGAGGACGACGGCCGGTAGCTGTCGGTCAGTACCGTCTTCGCCAGCGCGTCCCGGCTCCAGCCGAGTTTGACGGCCTCGCGCACGGCACGCTCGTTGGTCGGGAAGAGATCGGTCTTGAAATCGAATGCGATATCGCGGCCCGGGATCAGCTGGGGAACGATCTCGTAGCCCTCGGCGCGCAACGGCGCCTCGTCGGTCGTGTTGACGTCCAGGATCGCGTCCACCTCACCCGAGCGCAACGCCCCCGTCCGGACCCCGGCCTCCGGGATGACGAGCACTTCCACGGCGTCGAGGTAGGCGTCACCGTTGTGCCCCCGGCTCGCCGGCGCCCAGTTGTATCCTTCCCGCTTCCGCAGGACGGTCTTCTCCTGGTACACGTGTTCGGTCACGACGAACGGCCCGGTCGCCACGATGTTCTGTGGAAGCGCGCGGTCCTCTTTCCTCAACTGCAGCGTCGTGTGCCCGAGGATCCCGGCAAAGTACATCGAGAGACCCTGGAGGAAACCGGCACTCGGCTTGTCGAGGGTGACCTTCACGGTGCTCGGATCGATCACCTCCGTGCCGACGTACCCGCCCCAGTACGCGGATACCGGGACGACACCGAGTTCCTTGTTGCCGAAACCGAGGAGGTCGAAGTTCTCCTTCACCGAGTCCGCTGTCAACGGCGTGCCGTCGCTGAACGTGACGTCGTTCCGCAAGTGGAACGTGAATTCCGTCAGAGTCTCGTTGACGTCCCAGGACGTCGCCAGCCAGGGCTCGAGAGCACCCGATTCGGGATTCTGATAGACGAGCTTGTCGCTGATGTTGCTCGTGATCAGCGACTCCGGGTACGAGCTACCGGAATGCGGATCGAGGTTCGCCGGCGCGTCCAGGACGGCGAACCGGAGGGTCCCGCCGGGAACCGGATCCCCTCCGACGTTCGAGGAGGCCACCGACTGGGATGCGGCGCACCCGGTGAGCACCAGTGCTGCGGCGGCCGTAGCCGCAATCAGAGCTGTTGCTCTGCCGACGAATCTTCGGGTCATCTGACGGAACTCCTCAATGCATGGACGAACGGAAGGAAGACGAGACACGCGCGTGGCGCCGAATCCACCCCGACGACGGTCGGGCGGACGGGACGATCAGGGGATCGGAGGTACGAACTCCGAATCGGGTGCCCGCAGGCGCCCGGTCACGAGATCAGCGACAACAGTGGAACGCAGCGGAGGAGAACAGGGGGCCATGGGCGCTCATCACGTTCTTCCTTCCGCGTCTCGACACTCGTCACAACTGTGACCAGCTGAGTGTGCACAGTGCCGGAATGACGAACAACCAACCTGAACTACGAGGTTCTTTAAGATTGGCTCAAGGGAACGATCGGCCGACGATCGGCGGCCGCAGTGTGCCCGGTCGAGCTGATCTGTATCCCCATCCTCGGTGAACGGGGACGGGAATGCGACCRTATCCGTTTACGACTCCGCCACCCGGGGAATGTCGTAGGCGAAGGTGATGCCAGATGTTGAATTCCGAGATCTCGAACCCCGTGCGGTCCGCCCGAAGCTTCCTCGACCGGCGCCGGGGGCCGTCGGACCGTGAACTCGTGACCACTGCGAAGGCGGTCCTGATCACCAGACGCGGCTACAGCGATGCCCAGGCTTTCGACGAACTACTCGACGTGGCGCGCAGGCACCACCTCTCCGTGCAGGGCGCTGCCCGGTGCCTGATCGATCTCACCAGCAACACCGGTCACCTCACGAGTCGCAGGCCGGTCGCATTCCCCGAGTGGGAAGGACTCCGCGGACCGTCCTCCGGGCACCACCGTCGTCCGTCGCAGCGGATGGACAGTCTGCAGGGACGCCACCACCCCCACCTCGCGACACAGGTTCGACCGTGATGACACCTGATGTGTAGGCGAATGTGTCAAGTGGGCAAGATAGGACGCCGCCGCGGAGTTACCCCGGCGGCGCCATGCACTTCGTCAAGAGTTGGTTGATGAGCGTGTCGATATTGCGACGCGCGGTGACGGGCCGCGTTCCTCTGCCGCGGCCCGTGCCCGATATAGGCCGAAGGCGGTCGGACCGGCCTCACAAGCGACGGGTTCGAGGATGCGAACTACTGCCGGAGCGGGGCATGCCGGCGACCCGCTTGCGGAGGTGCTCGCGCGGATTGAGCGCTGGGTTGACGCAGCTAGTGAAACAGGCATGACCATTCGCAACGCCACCGTCATTGCAGCGATATCCTTGGATACATCCGCGAGAGGCCGGCAGTGATGCATTTCTTCGACAGTGGCTCGGACCGGAAGAATCGATGTAGTCAATGACTGACATCGATCCTTTCGCGACGCAACGTGGCGCGTCGGGATCGGTCGCGATGGACCTCGCAGCCGCCGGATTCGAGGACGCACAAGAGGTCGGCCGCGGTGGTTTCGGGGTCGTCTACCGCTGCACCCAGGCGGCGCTCGACCGCACCGTGGCAATCAAGGTCCTCACCGCGGACCTCGACGAGGAGAACCGGGAACGGTTCCTGCGTGAGCAGCGCGCGGCGGGCAGGCTGACCGGACACCCCAATGTCGTCAATGTCCTCCATGTGGGCGTCACCGACAGCGGTCGGCCGTACATCGTCATGCCGTACCACGCCCAGGACTCACTCGACACGCGGATCCGGCGCGACGGACCGCTCCCGCTCGACGAAGCGCTGCGGCTCGGGGTGAAGATGGCCGGTGCCCTCGAGACTGCCCACCGCCTCGGGATCCTTCATCGCGACGTCAAGCCCGGGAACATCCTGATCACCGACTACGGCGAGCCGGCCCTGTCAGATTTCGGCATCGCCCGTATCGCCGGCGGGTTCGAAACCACCGCCGGCGTCGTGACGGGTTCGCCGGCGTTCACCGCCCCCGAGGTGGTGACCGGCGAACCTCCGAGTGCTGCTGCCGATGTCTACGGCCTCGGTGCCACGTTGTTCGCTGTGATGACCGGTCACGCTGCCTTCGAACGCCGCAGCGGGGAGCAGGTGGTAGCCCAGTTCCTGAGGATCACGGCCGAGCCCGTTCCGGACCCACGGAAGCACGGCATTCCCGAGGACGTCAGCACGATCATCGAACATGCCATGTCCGGTACCCCGGCGAGCCGCCCCTCCGCCACGGAACTCGGTCAGCAACTCCGCGCATCCCAACGTCTCCATAATTTTCCCGTCGACGAGATGGCACTGCACACCGAACCGGGAGACAGCCATCGCGAGGAGAAAGTGGCGGCGGCCGACCAACCCGTTCCCACCGCGCACGAATTCTTTCGTGAAGTGACAAGTTTCGTCGGACGCCGAAATGAAGTGGCCGCGGTCAAGGCGCGGCTCGCGGATTCTCGGATAGTGACACTCACGGGATTCGGAGGGGTAGGGAAGACCCGGCTGGCGTGCCGCGTCGCCTCGGAAGTGCGCAGAACCTACGCCGACGGCATCTGGTTCGTGGATCTCGCCGCGATCTCCCTTCCAGAACTTGTCGTCAGCGCAATTGCCGAGGCGCTCGATATTCGAGACGGAGTGACTGCGGATGGAACTCACTACCTCTTCGAATTCCTCGGTGGAAGGCATGCACTCATCGTCCTGGACAACTGTGAGCACTTGATCGAGGCGTGCGGAACAGTCGCGGCCGACATTGTTCGGCGGTCGGACCGCGTGCAGATCCTGGCAACCAGTCGGGAACCGCTCGGTGTGCTGGGTGAGGCCGTGTTCGAGGTTCCTCCCATGTCGGTTCTAGATGAAGCTCAGCTCGTCGAGGGACGAGACGGAAAGAGCTTTCATTCCGAGGCGGTCGATCTTTTCGAGCAACGCGCCGCATCCGTCGTCCCCGGATACACCCTCGACGACCAGAGCCGCCTGGGGGTTGCCCGTCTGTGCCGGCGGCTGGACGGCATCCCTCTGGCCATCGAACTCGCAGCCGTCCGGATCAGGTCCCTTCCCCTCGACCGCGTCCTGTCACGGGAGGGCGCACTGTTCGATCTGTTGACCCGGGGAAACCGTGGCGGTCCGGTGCGGCATCAGACGCTGCGTGGCGCCATCGATTGGAGCTTCGATCTGTGCTCGCCGGAGGAACAAGTCCTGTGGGCGCGGCTGTCGGTCTTCGCGGGCGGTTTCGATTTCGATGCAGTCGAGAGCGTGTGCACTGATCCGGACATCGTTCCGGATGCTCTCGAATTGATCTCCACTCTTGTCGAAAAATCGGTCATTTCCACCGTTCAGTCCGGATCCACGGTTCGATATAAGTTGCTGGAAAGCATCAAGGATTACGCGGTCGAGAGACTTGCCGAGCAAGGTGACCAGGACAAGTGGCACAGGAATCACCGCGACTATTTCCTGCGGATGTCGGAACGCAGCGAGGCTCAGTCACTGGCATCGGGCCAGCTGGAATGGAACCGTCGCCTCCGGCACGAGCGTGCGAACCTGCGGTCGGCGCTGGAGTACTGCCTGTCCACCCCAGGCGAGGCCCGAACCGGTCTGCGGATGGCAGGTTCGCTGTGGTTCTTCTGGAACGCGAGTGGCCTGCTACGAGACGGGCGGTACTGGCTGACCCGGGCCTTGGAGGCCGACCGCCAGCCGAGCCGCGAGAGGGCGAAAGCGCTCTGGGTGATCGGTTGGTACGCAATGATTCAGGGCGACATCACGACCTCCAAGCGCTACTTGCTGGAATGCAGCGACGTCGCGGAATCGGTCGGTGATCGAACCGCCCAGGCGTTTGCGCTTCAGTTCAGAGGCGCGGCGGAGGAGATCGACGGAAATCTCGAAGAAGCGTTGGAGCTTCTCACCGCCGGCATGTCACACCACGCCGAGTCAGGGGAAGTCAACTCCCTGACACTGTTGGGCGGCGCCCAATTGGCTTTCGTGCACTGCCTGTCCGGCAACCTCGAACAATCCCTTGCTTCGGCGGAGGAAACCATCGCCCAGGGCAAAGCGCTGCCGGAGCGGTTCTCGACGTCATGGGCGCTGTGGGCGCGCGGACTCGCACTGTGGACCCAGCGCAAGTACCCGCAAGCTTCGGATTCGTTGAAAGAAGCGATCGAACTGAAGCAGTCACTGAGCGACTGGTTGGGTGTGAGTGCATGCACCGAGATTCTTGCGTGGATCGCGATCGAGGAAGGCAATCCCGCTCGATCCGCACGTCTGCTGGGTATCGGGCGCACTCTGTGTGGCGAGATGGGGAGCTCTCCGCTCTTCGGAAACGAAGAGTTGATCCGCACACGAACTCGTTACGAGAATCGCACCCGTCAGCTGCTGGGTGACTCTGCGTTCGAGCGAGAATCCCAGGCCGGTGAACGCCTCGAACACCTCGCGTCGATCGAATTCGCGTTGCAAAAGCGCACGTCCAAGCCGGCGGCGCAGGACACTCCTTCAGCGCAGGTGAAGCTCACCCCTCGTGAGAAAGAAGTGGGAAAGCTGGTTGCGGAGGGACTCACGAACAAGGAGATCGCGGAACGGCTGGTCATCTCGCCCCGTACCGCAGAAGGACACGTAGACCGCATCCTCACGAAGACCGGGCATCGATCCCGCGCGCAGCTTGCCGCCTGGATCGCCCGCGAGGAGAGCATCGATTCCCGAAAGCCGTAGTTCGGCCTCCGCTGGGTCCACCGGGGGCATACCTGCGTAGGAAATGCAGGTAGTGAAGCACGTAGATCACCGCCGTCACACGCGCCGTGCAATTGCGAGTCTTATCGGCATGAACAGCACGCACCTCCACCAGAACAACTCACACACCAGCATCTCCTCCTGGAAGCGGTTCGCCACCGCCGCGGTCGCCACCGCCGCACTCGGCGTCATCCCCGCCGGCACTGCAGCCGCGACCACAGCTGCCGCCACCCCCGTCGCCGTCGTCGCCGCACATGGCACTCCCCGCGACCACGACAACACCATGCAGCAGCAGAGCCGGCACGACCGGCAACGCGACCAAAGGCAGGACCGCCGCGCCGAAACCACCATCGGCGACCCACTCCTTGCCGGCTGGCACAGCAGCAGCACCCCGATGTAGGGCGTTTGCACCGTCGATCGCCCCACCCCACCGTCACCACCCACCAGAGAAATCCCCAGAAGGAAGTAATGAGCATGACCGAAACCCGCACCACCGAGGCGACCACCACCGCGACGGTCGCGACCGTCGACATGAAACTCGAGGTCCTCGTCCTCCCCGTCTCCGACATGGATCGCGCCACCGACTTCTACACGAAACTCAGCTGGCGACGAGACTTCACACCGCCCGACTCCGGCGTCGTCCAGTTCACCCCGCCAGGCGCCGCCACCTCGATCCATTTCGGCACCGACCTGACCACCGCCGCACCCGGCTCCGCCACAGCCTTCCTGATCGTCTCCGACATCGTCGCCGCCCACCAGCAGCTGGTCGCCGCCGGAACCGATGTCAGCGACATCTTCCACTACACCGCCAACGGCCCGGTCCCCGGACCGGACCCCGACCATTCCAGCTACAACTCGTACGCCAGCTTCCACGATCCCGACGGCAACACCTGGAAGTTGCAGGAAGTCACCACCCGGCTGCCCGGCCGCATCGACTCCGCCGCAACAACATTCAGTTCCCACCGCGAACTGGTGAAGGCGCTTTTCCGCGCGGCCATCGCCCACGGTGAACACGAGAAGCGCAACGGCGGACAGTACGACGAGAACTGGCCCGACTGGTACGCCGCCTACATGGTCGCCGAACAGGCCGGGTCTGAGCTGCCCATCTAACGCTCCGATCCACCCAAAAGCCATTCTCCACCAACAATCAACACAGCAAGGACCCCACATGTCTGTCACATCCGAAGTCGCGATCCGGCCGTTCACGATCGAGTTCCCCGAGACCGAACTCGAGGCGCTGCGCCAGCGCATCGCGGCCACACGGTGGCCCGACAAGGAGACCGTCGCAGATCACTCGCAGGGCGTGCCGCTCGCGACGAGCCAGGCACTCGCGCAGTACTGGGCGTCGAATTATGACTGGCGCAAGGTCGAGGCGAAGCTGAACGCTCTGCCGCAGTTCATCACGGAGATCGATGGGCTCGACATTCACTTCATTCACATTCGCTCGAAGCACGAGGACGCGTTGCCGCTCATCGTCACGCACGGGTGGCCCGGGTCGATCATCGAGCAGCTGAAGATCATCGAACCGCTGACCGATCCCACCGCTCATGGTGGTGACGCATCGGACGCTTTCCATCTGGTGATTCCGTCGGGGCCCGGCTACGGGTTCTCCGGCAAACCGACCACCACCGGCTGGGGCCTCGACCGCATCGCACGCGCCTGGATCGAGCTGATGAAGCGCCTCGGATACACGCGGTACGCGGCTCAAGGCGGCGACTGGGGCGCGATCGTCACGGAACTGATGGCTCTGCAGGCGCCGCCGGAACTGGTGGGCATTCACACCAACATGGCTTCCGTGGTTCCACCCGAGATCGATCAGGCGCTCCGCACCGGCAACCCACTGCCGTCCGATCTCTCCGACGACGAAAAGGCCGCCTCCGACCAGCTGGCATTCTTCTACCAGCACATCGGCTACGCCGTGGAGATGGGGACGCGCCCACAGACACTGACCGGATTGACGGATTCGCCCGTCGGACTGGCAACGTTCATGCTCGACCACGACGCGAAGAGTTTGGAGCTGATCGCCCGGGCCTTCGCCGGACAGCCCGAAGGCCTGACGCGAGACGACGTCCTCGACAACATCACGCTGTTCTGGCTGACGAACACCGCGGTGTCCGCAGCTCGGCTCTATTGGGAACTCACGTCCCCGGCGTTCCTCGCCACCAGGGGCGTCTCCATCCCGGTTGCCGTGAGCGTCTTTCCCGACGAGCTCTATCAGGCACCGCGCAGTTGGACGAAGAAGGCGTATCCCAACCTCGTCCACTACAACAAGCTCGACAAGGGCGGGCACTTCGCGGCCTGGGAACAGCCACAGCTCCTGGCTGAAGAGATTCGCGTGGGCCTGCGGTCGCTTCGATAGCCGAGCGCCGTCRGACGTGTGCACCGGCCCACGTCCTGCCGCGGGCGACCGGGTGGCTCACTGCGAGCCTCCCGGTCGCCCCGGCTGCGCGGCCACGCCGTGCGTTCTCTGCGCCACAGCCCGACATCGTCTCGTTTCACACAAGAATAGGTATGAACCATGTTCGCTGTTCAGTTCGATTCTCCTGGATACATCGATGTGCTCCAGGTGCGAAATATTCCAGTCCCCAGTCCGGGTGAGGGTGAAGTACTCATCGCCCTCGAAGCATCGGCGATCAATCCCGCGGACGTGAAGATTCGTAGCGGGATGATCACACCTCAGGGAACTGCGCCGTTCACGCTCGGATACGACCTGGTGGGCACCGTAAAACAGACGGGCCCGAATGCCGGCCGGTTTCTGCCCGGTGATCGGGTCATTGGTGCCTCGACGTCGGCCGTCACCGGAAACGGGACATGGTCGGAGTTCGTCTGCCTCCCGGAGACGTCCCTTGCCCGTGCCCCCGAAAACGTCGACCCGGCCATCCTTGCCCAGTTACCCCTACCCGGCTTGACAGCGATGCAGGCCGTCGATGCTCTGCAGTTGACTCCGGGATCCGACGTGCTCGTCGCCGGAGCCGCCGGCGCGGTCGGACGTATCGCCCTGCAGCTTCTCCACCTCCGCGGATACCGCGCGCACGCGTTGGTTCGGCGGGCCGAGCAGGCGGAATCATTGCCGACCGGTGTAGCCGAGGAAGTACATATCGGCTCACTGCCGGTCTCCCGCGTCGACGCAGTGATCGACACCGCAGGAATTGACCTGTCCGCCGCGTTACGGCCCGGGGGGCACTACGTCACCGTTGTCCCGGGAAGCCCGCCCCACAGCGTGTCGCCGGAGAGCGCGACGCTGGTGATCACCCACGAGTCCGGCGCGATGTTGCACGCACTCGCCGAACTCCTCGCCGCCGGTGAGCTCGACCTCCCCGGCTCGACAACGTTCACGTTCTCAGAGATCGAGGCTGCTCACCACGAGTACGACCGCCAGCTGGGACGCCGCATCACGCTCGTCGTCTGACCGGCACGGTAGCGGCCCACCGAGATCAGCGAAGAATCCATGAACGACGAATCCAATCGAGCCGGGCCCGCGGGCCGCCCGACCGAACTCACCCCGATGCCCGTGCCGCCGCCCGACGCGAAGGCACGATCGGGCGGTGGTTCGGGCAATTCGATGCCGGTCCGGGGCCGAGGCCGGACCGGAAACCTGCCGGTGGACCTGACCGGTTTCGTCGGCCGTCGCCACGAGGTGGGCGAGACGAAGAAGATGCTGTCCGCGTCCCGGCTGGTGACATTGACCGGGATCGGGGGCGTCGGGAAGACC
>NZ_JBFUHV010000047.1:0-58281 GCF_056402215.1 Rhodococcus sp. P4_B6
CCGTGGCGGAAACGCTCGCCGTTCTGGGTGACTTCACGCTCGACGACGTCGCCGATATCAAACTCGCCGTGGACGAGGTGTGTTCGGAACTGATCGCGGCGACGCCGGGAGGTGCCGAACTGACGTGCTCCTTCGCGGTGACGGAAACCGGGTTGCACGTGACGATCAGTGCACCCCTCGCTCGACGCGGGGTGCCCAACCGGGAGAGTTTCGGTTGGCACGTGCTCGAGACGTTGATGAATGCGGTGTCGGTGTCGGAGGGACCCGTCGGTAACGGGTCTGTCGAGCGGACCGTGGCGGTGGAACTGGTCAAATACCGGGGCACCATCTAGTGTCACCGGTTTCGGAACGCAGCGAACGGCACCGTCCCGGCAGAGACGACTACAAGGACGTGGCGCCCGCGGTGGCGCGTCTGCGAACCCTGGAGGAGTCGTCGGGGGAGGCGTCCGCGCTGCGCGACGAGATCATCACACGGTGCCTTCCGCTGGCCGATCACATCGCCCGCCGGTTCGGCGGTCGCGGCGAGGCGCACGAGGACCTGCTGCAGGTCGCCCGGCTCGGGCTGGTGAAGGCGGTCGACCGCTTCGATCCGGACCGCGGCTTCGACTTCGTGTCCTACGCGGTGCCCACGATCATGGGTGAGGTTCGCCGGTACTTCCGCGACACCGGGTGGTCGATGCGGGTGCCCCGGCGCATGCAGGAACTCCACGCGTTGATTGCCAAGGCCGTCGACGAGCTGTCGCAGGAACTGGGGCGGTCACCGTCGGCCAGTGAGATCGCCGCCGAACTCGAACTCGACGTCCGGGAAGTGTCCGAGGGCCTGCTCGCGAAGAACGCCTACCAAACCTTGTCGATGGATGCGGCCATGGGAGATGACCCCGACGACCTTCCCCTCGCCGAGACACTCGGCGAAGAGGACCCGGAGCTCGCGAACGTGGAGAGTCACGCCTCGGTGCGGCCGGCGCTGGAGAAACTTCCGCCGCTCGAACGGCGAGTACTGATGTTGCGCTTCTTCGGATCGATGACCCAGACGGAAATCGCCCAGCGCGTGGGCGTCTCACAGATGCAGGTCTCGCGGATCCTGGCACGCACCCTGTCCGCGCTGCGGGAGCAGTTGGGCGGCGGCTGAGCGGACCGTATCGGCTCGTTCGACCGCTTCCGGTGAACCGGCCGCGCCCGGCGACGGGATCGGTGGACGAAGTCGGTTCCCGGGTCGAGTAAAGTCTTCTCGACGGTAGAGACAACTGCTGCGTTCGTTCAGTGGGTGTCCTGTCGGTTACACCCGGAATCCGAGGTGTATCCGAGAATGGCCGAGACTGCGGGTGAGCGCCCTGAGTCGATGTCCCCTGATCTCGACGGGGCGACGATCGCCGCCCAATTGGGCTCGTTGGCAACCGTGTTGGACGAGTTCAATCGGAACTCCGGCTCACAGGTGGAGATGGGCCTGCTGCTGCAACGGGTCTGCGAGCAGGTGGTGGACGCGATCGCCGGCGCCGACATGGCCGGAATTTCGTTGCTGCGCGACGGACACGTGGAGACCGTCGCCTTCACGGACCAGGCGGTCCGGCAGATCGACATCGAGAACTTCCAGGCCATCGATGGCGACTACTTCGGTGTCGCGGGCACACGGACGGTCGTCAAGGCGAGACTCGGGGAGGCCGCGACGCGGTGGCCGTCCCTCGCCGACAACCTCGACCAGGCCGGCATGCGCAGTTTCCTGTCCGCGCCGCTCGCCGTCGACGAGGCCCTCGCCGGGACCCTCAACATCTACGGGCAGGGCGATCACGGGTTCAGTGAACTCGACGCCGTGGTGCTCCTCGTCTACACCACGGCGATCGAGGGGTTGCTCAGGAGCGCGCGCAGCGTGGAGTTGGCCAGGAACGAGGTGACGGGCCTCACGCGGGCCATGAAGAGCCGCGCCGTCATCGAGCAGGCCAAGGGGATCGTGATGGCGCTGCGGGGTGTGTCCGCGGACCAGGCGTTCGAGATTCTCGTCGCGCAGTCGCAGCAGGAGCACGTGAAGTTGGCGGAGGTGGCGCGCCGCATCGTCGAATCGGTGACGACGAATCCGGAGTGAGGCCTGTGTGACGGTGATCAGTCGGTGGTGACCGGGGCCACGGCACCGAGGAAGGACTGCGCCCACCGGTGCACRTCGTGATCGAGCACCTGCCGGTGCAGCCGCGACATGCGGCGCCGTCCTTGCTCCCGCTCCTGGCCGAGTGCGGCCACGATCGTGTTCTTCATGACGTCGAGGTCGTGCGGGTTCACCAGGTAGGCGCCCCGGAGTTCGGCGGCGKCACCCGCGAATTCGCTGAGCACCAGCGCACCGCCCAGGTCGGCCCGGCAGGCGACGTATTCCTTCGCCACGAGATTCATTCCGTCGCGCATCGGGGTGACGAGCATGATGTCCGCGGCGAGGAACAGCGCGATCAGCTCGCTGCGATCGACCGGCTGGTAGAGGTAGTGCACCACCGGACGGCCGATCTGCCCGTGATCGCCGTTGATGTGGCTGACCTGCTCCTCGATGGAACTGCGCATCTTCATGTAGTGGTCGACGCGTTCACGGCTCGGGGTGGCGAGCTGCACCATCACGGTGTCAGAGGGGTCGAGGCGACCCTCGTCGAGCAGTTCGCCGAGCGCCGACAACCGCAGGTCGATGCCCTTCGTGTAGTCGAGCCGGTCGACGCCGAGGAGGATCTTCCGCGGGTTTCCGAGCTCCCGGCGGATCTCCGCGGCCCGTTCGACGACGGCAGGGTCGGCGGCCTGTTCGACGAGTTGCCGGGAGTCGACGGAGATGGGGAACGCACCGACCTGGACGACACGGTCATCGAGCGTCACCCGGCCGAGCGCGCCGCGCACGCCGACGCCTGCCGCGGTGGCGTCGAGTCCGAGTAGCCTGCGGGCGAGGAACAGGAAGTTGTGGGCGCCCCCGGGCAGATGGAAGCCGATGAGGTCGGCCCCGAGAAGCCCCTCCATGATCTCTTTCCGCCACGGCAGCTGCATGAACAGCTCGACCGGCGGGAACGGGATGTGCAGAAAGAATCCGATGGTCAGATCGGGGCGCATCTCCCGGAGCAGGCGCGGCACCAGCTGGAGTTGATAGTCCTGCACCCACACGGTGGCGCCCTCGGCCGCGGTGCGCGCGGTCTCCTCGGCGAAGTGGCGATTCACCTCCAGGTAGGTGTGCCACCAATCCCGGTCGAAGACCGGGGCCACCAGCACGTCGTGGTACAGCGGCCACAGCGTCGCGTTCGAGAAGCCCTCGTAGTACTGCGACACCTCGTCCGAACTCAACTCCACCGGGTACAGATCGATCCCACCGGAGACGATCGGTTCGACCTTCGTGTCGGGCACCCCCGGCCAGCCCACCCAGGAACCGCGCTCCCGGTCGAGCAGGATCGGCTCGAGGGCGGTGACGAGACCTCCGGGGCTGCGCTTCCAGCGTGTCGTTCCGTCGTCGAGTGTCTCCATGTCCACGGGCAGCCGGTTGGCGACCACCACGAAGTCGGATGTGCYGTGCGGAGCGGAATCGGTCACGCCGAGCGCCCACCCCGCTGCATTCCACCGGCAACCAGCCGGAACGCGTCCTCGAGCTCGGCGCAGAACGGGATGACCGCCGCCATGTTCATCGCTGTCAACGGCCTGCGGAGAGCGTTGTTCCCGGTGACCGCCCACGGCACGGTGAGCCGGTGCGCGCGGGCGGACATGATCTCCAGAATCGGCAGCGCCGACGCACACAGAAACTGGACGTCGGAGAGATCGAGCACGAACGGCAACCGATCGTCGATCGCTTCCTCGAGATGACTCCCGAACGATGGGAGGGTGGTGACGTCGATGTCGCCGGAGATCCGGACGACCAGGATCCCGCCGGCGCCCGGTGCGCTGTCAACGGCGAGCCGCCCGTGTTCCGGCTCGGCCGCCCAGCTGAACAGCGGCGTATTCGCGGCGGGGTCGTCGGGTGTCGGAGGCGCACTGAGAACGGATTTCATGTTGTTTCCTCACGGTCGAGCGACGAAGGAGACAGGCAGGGAGGCGCGGGAACCGTGCCCGTCCATTGCGGCTGGGGGCTCAACCGTGCAGGTCTCCGACGTTACCTCATTCCGCCGACGGTGGCAGGAGGCTTTTCGGCATCGGATTGCCGCCGCACTCCGCCGTTTCTGTTTTCGACCGCGCCACAGCGTTTCTCGCCAGGCAGCGGCGGCTCTATGTGCGGCGCCGACGCTTCTTGTGCGAACTGTCGCAGAACGGGGCGATGCTCGTCCGCCCGCACCGGCACAGCGCCACGGTGGCCCGATCGCCGCCGATCGGGTTACCTTCGGTGTCGAGGATCCGCGCCGCACCACGCACCAGGAGCGGGCCGTCGGGGCAGACGGTGATGGTCACGTCGGATTCGCCGGCCCCGGATGTGGGAATGGAGTTCATATGACCACCTTGCACTCTCGGTCGGCGTCGGGCACGGTGCCGCAACCGGGAACGTCCATGCCCTGTCCGGCGCCGCGCGGTCCCGTCAGCGGCCTCCTGTTCCCCATTCTGCGCGGAGACGCCGCCGACGCCGAGCCGTTCGTGGTGGCGGCGCGCGCTCTCGCCGCGGCGGAACGGAGCGACCCGCGTGCGTTCCTGTTCGACGAGGACGCGCAGATCTGCCTGACTGCCCTGTACGAACTGCACCTGCAGGGGATCGCCGGGGTCGACGACCGGTGGGAGTGGGACAGCGACCTGATCGCCGCCCGGTCGGCGCTGGAGGTGCCGTTCGACGCCGCTATCGGCGTGCTCGCGGGTCCGCCGACGGGCGTCGACGACGTGGTGGCGGCGTTGTGGGAGATGACCGCACCCAGCACCGCGCCGGGACTGTCCGGGTATATGGCCCATGACGCGGATCTCACCCAGTTCCGGGAACTGCTGATCCACCGCTCCCTCAACCAGCTGCGCGAGGCGGACGTGCACACGCTCGGCATTCCGCGGCTCGCGGGCGCACCGAAGGCGGCGCTGGTGGAGGTGCAGTCCGACGAATACGGCGGCGGCAGACCCGACCGCATGCACTCGGCGTTGTTCGCGACGACGATGCGCGAACTCGGACTGTCCGACGCGTACGCGCACTACGTCGACGCGGTGCCCGCCGTGACGCTGGCGTCGCTGAACGCGCTGTCCCTGTTCGGCCTCCACCGCAGTCGTCTCGGCGCCCTGGTGGGGCACCTGTGCGCGGTGGAGACCACGTCCGCGTTGCCGAGCAAGAAGTACGCCGCGGGACTGCGCCGGCTCGGGTTCGGGACGGCGGCCACCCGGTTCTTCGACGAGCACGTGGAGGCCGACTCCGTGCACGAACAGATCGTGTGCCGGGACCTCGCCGGCGGGTTGGTCGCCGCCCGGCCCGCGGCGGCCGACGACGTCCTGCTGGGGGCCGCGGCGTGTCTCGCGTTCGACGACCTGGTCGGCGACCACGTCACCCGGTGCTGGGAACGCAATCGCACGTCCCTGCGGCAACCGGCCGGGTAGCGGTCAGGTGCCGGACGCGGCGACCGCGTTCTCCAGATCGGTCAGCGACGTCTCCAGGTGCGTGATGATCCGCTGGAGGTGCGGGACGGCGTGCCGATCACCGACCACCCCGACGTCGAGCTGACCGGACCGGCTGGTGAGGGTGATGCTCAGCGCCTGACCCCCAAGGACCGTCGGCGCCGGGTACACCGCGTCCAGGCGGGCGCCGTTCCAGTACCGCGGCCGCGACGGGCCCGGCATGTAGGAGATCATGACGTTGAACGGCGGGGGAGTGTCGTCGACGAACCGGCGGACCGGTTCGAGCAGGATCGGGCTGATCGCCAGTGCGCTCATCACCTGGAACTGGGTGTGGCTCAGCGCCCCGAACACACGATTGGTGTGCTCGACCGACTCGCTGATGCGGGCGAGGCGGGCGGCCGGGTCCGCTTCGTCGGTGGCCAGCCCGACGACCATCGCGCCGACCCCGTGGTCGCGGCCGCGTGGTCCGATCATGGTGCCGCCGAGGTCGAGCGGGACCGGCAGCATCGCAGTCAACGGCGCTTCGGGCAGTGCGTACTGCTCGACGAGATAGTGACGCAGCGCCCCCGAGCACATCGCGAGCACCACCGCGTTGATCGTGGTGCGGGCGGCGGCGGCCACCGACACCAGACGCCGGATCGGCCACGACCGGGCCGCGAGTTTCCGGGCCCGGCCGACGGGGACGTTGAGCATCGTGGGCGGTGACTGCAGGGGAAGCGTCAGATGCTGGTCGCGGACACCGTCGTACGCGACTTTCGCGAGCGCGGGCAGCACCCCGACGATGCTGGTGGCGGCCCGCACCCCGGCCCGGACCGCGGCGACGGGCAGCGCGGATTCGCGCCGCGACGTGCCGGACACCCCGGGTGTCCACGGTGCGGGGCAGTCGCGGGCGTCGGGGTCTGTCGACAGGGCGTGGTGGAGGAGCCGCAGCCCCGCCGGTCCGTCCATCAGCGACAGGTGGATCTTCGAGAACACGGCCGTCCGTCCGTCCGCGAGCCCCTCGATGACGTGGATCTCCCACATCGGGTGTTGCGGATCGAGCGGCATGCCGTGCATCTGGGACACCAGCGACAGCAGGTCCTCCATGCGGCCCCGCCCCGGCACCGCCGTGTGCCGCACGTGGTAGCCGAGGTCGATGCGGTCGTCGAACGACCACCACGGGTAACTGGCGCCCCGCAGGGGGCGGACGGCGCGCCGGCGGAACGTGTCGGACGCACCCTCCTGCGAGATCAGCGCCTCGTACATGACCCGGGCGTGATCTGGTCCCGATTCGCGCGGCGGTTCGAACAGTTCGAGCGCACCCATGTGCATGGGGTGCGAGGGTGTTTCGAACAGCACGAACATCGCCTCGGTGGGACTCATCACCGACATGCAGCGCCTCTTTCTCATGCTCGGGACACGACCCCGAGCATGCCCCGGCGCATCCCACGTCTCCAGGGTAAGCAGAACATGGAAACTTCTTCCACAGGGCCGTTTTCGTGCCGCGCCTGCTCAACCCCGATCGAGCTGCGGAAACACCGTCTCGCGGGCGAGGAGCAGGACGGCGGCGGCGACGGGAATCGCGAGCAGCGCCCCGACGATGCCCAGCAGTGCCCCGCCGATGAGGACGGCGACGACGGTGACCATCGGGGGCACCTTGACGGTTCTGCCGATGATGCGGGGAACGAGGAGATAGTCCTCGAACAGGCGGAGGGCGATGAAGAAGACGATGGTCGCCAGCGACACCGGCAGCGACACGGTCAGGGCGACCAGGGCCACCACGACACCGGCGAGGGTGGAACCGACCACAGGAATCAGATCCAGCACGGCGACGAGGACGGCCAGCAACAGCGGGTAGGGGACGTCGAAGGCGACCAGCCACACGAACGTGAGGACGGCGGTGATCAGCGAGATCAGGAGGTTGCCGAGCACGTAGCCGCCGACCTTCGCGAAGATTTCGTCACCGATCAGAATCGTGCGCGGTCGCCGCGAGTTCGGGGCCAGGCGGTACAGGGAGGCCCGGATGTGCCCGAAGTCGGCGAGGAAGTACGCGGTGAGTACGACCACGATCATCATGCCGCTGATGGCGCTGAACACGAACCTGCCCGCGCCGACGATCCCGCCGAGCACCACCGGCACATTGCCCGCATCGAGCGCCCGGCGCAGTTCGTCCTGCAGATGGAAGCGGGTGCTCAGTTCCTCCAACACCGGGTAACGCTGCTCGAGGTGGCCCAGGTAGTCGGGGGCGTTGTGGACGAGAGCGCCGCCCTGCGTCACCATCGGCGGGATCGCCGCGGCGAGGAAACCGGCCAGTATCGCGAACGCGACGACGAAAACCGTTGTGACGGCTGCCCATCGGGGAAATCCGTGCCGCACCAGCCAGGACACGGCCGGTTCGAGACCGATCGCCAGGAAGGCGGCGACGGCGATGAGCACCAGCACCCCGCGGGCGGCGAGAACGACCTCGATCAGCGCGTACGTGACGGCGACACCGGCGGCCCCGGCCA
Source organism: Rhodococcus sp. P4_B6 (assembly GCF_056402215.1). Classification (NCBI taxonomy): domain Bacteria; kingdom Bacillati; phylum Actinomycetota; class Actinomycetes; order Mycobacteriales; family Nocardiaceae; genus Rhodococcus; species Rhodococcus sp. P4_B6. The sequence goes on from NZ_JBFUHV010000047.1 coordinate 7,998, forward strand.
TGCCGATGAAGAACGGAGACCGGCGGTCGAACCGCGGGCCGGGTTTGCCCAGCGGATGCGCCGCCGTGCTGATCCGCGCCGCGCCCTGCTCCGCGGCGACGATCGGCTGCTCCTGCGCGGAGGAATGCGGTTGGGCCACGTTGTCGTCGTGGCCCCCGCCGCCACCGGTCACGGTCGTTTGACGACTCTGTCCCGCCGTCCGCCACCGGCGGCGGCGTTGCCGATGCGGGGACAGCGATCCGCGGCAGCCGGTACGGCGGGGCCGGGACCGTGCGCGCCCGGCAGTGCCGGTGTGGAGCGGCAGTAGTCGTCGATCAACTCCACCGCACGTTCCGCGCACACGGCGGGCGACGGCATCCGGCCGAGGCCGAGGCCGTCGATCACGATGACACTGCGGCGGCCCAGTCCTTCGACGCCGAGTGACCAGCCGAAGGTCCGGTTCCACGCGAGCACCGCGTTGCGACCGGGGAGATAGTGCAACCGGAACGGCAGCACGAGGACGGCGTCGAATCCGTCGCAGTCCCACCAGTCGATGGAATCGGCGTGAACGCTCCTGGCCACCGTGTGGATGTAGTCCCGAACGGTGCGGGTGTCGGCAATGCCTGTTCCGCTCTTCATCGTCCACCGCCTCAGCTGTTTGACGATCGACATACCCGGCCCCGCAACAGTTGAAACTTCACCCACCGGTGGGTGCTCGAGGGGCGCAGCGCGCCGGTCTGCGGGTAGCCTCGCCGCATGCCGTACTTGGAACGCTCGGGTGATGTGTTCGTCCTGTACTTCGGGGAGGAAGGGGAACGGGACAGCGAGAACGCCTTCCACCCGGACTGGATCGCGAGTGTCGACGGTCTCCTCGATCGGGTCGAGCAGCACGACGGCCCCGCCGCGCTGGTGACGACCGCGGTCGGAAAGTTCTACTCCACCGGTCTCGACACCGCCTGGGTCCTCGCCAACACCGACAAGCTGAACTCCTACATCGACCGTGTGCAGGCCCTGTTCGCGCGGATTCTCACCTTTCCACTGCCCACCGTGGYCGCGCTGACCGGACACACCTTCGGCGGCGGCGCCATCCTCGCGGCCGCCCACGATCACCGGGTGATGCGGGAGGATCGCGGCTACTTCTGCCTGCCGGGGATCACCATCGGGGCGAGCTACGCACCCGGCAGCATCGCGCTGCTCGCAGCCCGCCTGCCCGCGCGGGCGGTGCACACCGCCCTGGTGACCGGACAGCGGTACGGCGGCATCGCGGCGAAGGAACTCGGATTCGTCGACGAGGTCGCCTCCGAACAGCAGGTGCTCGCCGACGCCGTCGCACACGCGCAGGGACTCGTCGCGACGCGCGGGCGCACGCTCGGTGAAATCAAGTCCTCCCTCTACTCCGGCGCCGTCGCCTCGCTCCGCACCCCGGTCGTGAACCTCGAGACGCAGGAGGCGTTGAACGGCGGCTGACGAGTCACCACGCACTTCGAGGGGTGTCTTCCGGGAAAACGGGTACTACTCCCGCGAGGAACGGGGCGTCGGGCATCCGTTCCCACCGGCACCCCGGAGGCGACCACCATGAAACGCGTACTGACACTTGTCCTGTCGATCCTACTGGCCGCCTTCGCGCTGGTCGCGTGCGGAAACGGCAGCGACGACTCGTCCGCTTCCTCCGAATCGGAGCACGGCGGGGACCACATGATGACCGACATGCCGTCGATGCCGATGTCCATGCCTGCGGGTGCACGGGAGATCGTGATCAGCGACTTCAAGTACACGCTGCCCGGCACGTTCGCGCCGGGAGAGCAGGTCACCGTCCGCAACGACGACACCGCCGAACACACCGTGACCGCAGACACCGGCGACCTGTTCGACGTGGAGGTCGAACCGGGTGCGACCGCGACGTTCACGGTGCCCGGGCAGCCGGGCACTTTCGCCTTCCACTGCACCTACCACCCGAACATGGTGGGGACGCTCGAAGTTCGGTGACCCCCGTCAGTCCAGCGGCTCGATGCGGAACACCTCGCACCGGTCGGCGGCGGCCGCGAACGCCTCCGGAGAGGAGTTCGCGACCGTCCCTGCCTTCAGGAACATGGTGACCCCGTGCGGCACCCGGATCGGGAACTCGCGAAGGATCCGGGCCCGCTCCGATACCGGCAACGCGACCAGGCGAACACGCTCGCGGTGGCGCCCGCGGGTCAGTTCCCCGCGCCCGGCCGCCCGGGCGTTCTTCGCCCAATCCGATTCGGCGTACCCGGCGACGACGTAGGTGTGGCCGTCCACCTCGTACGGCGAGACCGGCGTCGACCGCGGCACCCCCGTCGTCCGGCCCGGGACGGTGAGCGCCGGCATCGGCATCGGCACCCCCAGCCGGTGCAGGCCGACGATCACCCTGTTGACGTGGGCGAGATACCACGGCGGCAGCACTCTCCCGGTCCGGCGCACCATGCCTCGACTATTCCGAACCCGCCGCTGCCGTGGCAACCACCTCGGGCACATGTTCCCAGCCAGGCACCTCGGCCCAGGCGTGTCGAGCAGCCCGGGCACGGGCGAGGAGGCGGTCACACAGGATTCGATGCCCAAGGACCGGCGACGGGGGACCTTCGGCCCTGCCCGCGCCGACGAAGCAGCGAGATGGTGGAACCATGGGCTACGAAGTCGAACTGGTCGAAGTCGACGCAACCCCGGCGGCCGTGGTCCGGGGCCATGTCGACTGGGACCGCCTCGGCGACTTTCTCGGGCCCGCATTCGGTGAGGTGGTCGCGGTCGCCGACAAACAGGGACGGCGCATCTCCGGGGCCCCGTTCGCGCGGTACCGCGAGTCTGCGGACGGACAGTGCGATATCGAAGCCGGATTCCCCCTCAGTGGCCGCATCACCGCCCGCGGACAGGTCGAACCGACGGCACTGCAGGGCGGCACCGTCGCCACGACAGTCCACGTGGGCGACTACCGAGGAGTGTGCGCCGCCTACGGCGCGGCCGCGCACTGGATCTCCGCCCACGGCTACGCCGTCTCCGGTGACCCCTGGGAGTGCTACCTCGACGGTCCCCGGACTGCGGCACGCCACACGGAAGTGTTCTTCCCCTGCTGCGACCGCAACGAGCGCTGACCGCCGCCGCACAGACCATCCGACGAGGACGAACGATGACAACCCGCGAACCTGCACCGCATTCACTCACCCCGAGCGCCGCGGCCGATACCGAACCTCGACCATTGCCGCTGAGGGTGGCCGCCCCGCGACTCGCCCGCTGCGCCGCACGAACGGCATACCTGATCGCGCGCCGCCGCCTTCACCAACCAACCCGAAACAAGGGCCGGCGGATGACCTTCGCCGACGGCACCACCGGCACCGTCTACCGGGAAACCGTTGCGGACGGTGCCCCTCTCGCCGACCCGGTAGTCCTCGTCGTGTCCTTCCGGCTGCGCGGAGTCCACGGCCGTGGCCACGCCCTCTTCCGGGCGGAAAGCGTGCTCAACACCCCCCTGTTCGCCGGATTCCCCGGCTTCGTCTCCAAGCTGTGGCTGACGGCAGACGAAGACGAGAGATACCGGGGTTTCTATCAGTGGGACGGCGCCCGGGCCGCCGACGACTACGTGAGCGCGCTGTGGTGGCCCCTGGCCCTGGTGAGCCACCGCGCTTCGATCCGATACCGCGTGCTGCCCGGAACACGACGCGACGAGGTCCTCGCAGACTCCGCCGCACCCGACGCGAGCACCGGCCCCACCTGCGGGCCCTGGTGGCGACTGGTCCGAACGGGAAGTCGATCGCGATGACCCCACACGGCGGCGAGCACTTCACGCCCGCGTGATCGAGGTCGAATGAGGCACGAACCTCCACTCCGCCCACACCGCCGGGTCCGTCGAGTGGCTGGAGATGATCGGCGCACCACCCGGCTAGCCCAGGCTGACGGTGCAGCCCGGCCGCAGTTCGACGACCCGGTCACGGCACATGATCTCGATCGGTCGCTGGTTTCCGGCGCCGGCGCTGACCTCGACCTGCCTCCCTCTGACCTCCAACCACAGCTGGTGTCCACGGTACGAGATCGGAAACACCAGCGCGCCCATCGTCTCCGGCCACTGTGGGCCGAGAACCAGTCGATCGCCGCGTGTTTCGAGGCCGGTGAAACACCGCTGAAGTAGATCGATGCTGCCTGCCATGGCAGCCAGGTGAATGCCCTCCGCGGTCGTACCGCCCTGGATGTCCGCGATATCGGAGGCGAGCACCCTCTCGAAGTAGTCCATCGCCTTGTCGCGGTTGGCGCGGGCCAGTACCCACGAGTGCACGACCGCGCTCAAGGTCGAGCCGTGCGAGGTTCGGGCGAGGTAGTAGTCGATGGTCCGCGGGATGGCGTCCGGTTCGAATCGATACGTCAGGAGCCCGAACAGATCCCGCAGTTCGTCGGCGGAGAGGAGGTAGAACAACATCAGCACATCGGCCTGCTTGGAGGCCCGGTACCGGTTGACGTCGTCGCCCTCGGCCTCGAGTATGCGGTCGAGCCGCTGGATGTCGCCGTACCGCTCGCGGTAGCGGTCCCAGTCGAGTTCGGTCAGATCGCCGTAGCCCTCGAATTGGCTGATCACCTGATCGTGGAAGGGAACGAACATGCGGCGGCTGATGTCCGACCACCGGGCAATCTCCTGCGAGTCCAGGTGGAGGCTGTCGACGAGGTCTGCCCGGTTCGGGGCCGGAACGGCATCGAGTGCTTCGATGGCGCGCAGAATCACCCACACCGCCATGACATTGGTGTATGCGTTGTTGTCGACACCGTCGTAGGGTGCGTCGGGATAGCCGGAATGGAATTCGTCCGGTCCGACGACGCCGCGGATGATGTACCGGGACCGCGCTCGATCGTACGATGCCAGGCTGGCGAAGAATCGGGCGATCTCCACCAGCATCTCGGCGCCGAAATCCCCGAGGAACTCCAGGTCACCGGTGACCTGGTAGTACTGCCACACGTTGTACGCGATCGCGATGCCGATGTGGTGTTGGCGCCAGCTGGGGTCGGGCAGCCAGCGCCCGGATCGTGGATTGAGGTGCAGTTGCTGGCTTTCCTCACGCCCGTCGCTGCCCGACTGCCACGGGAACATCGCACCCCGGTACCCGGCGGCGCTCGCCGCGCGGCGGGCCTCGGGGAGGCGACGGTACCGGTAGTGCAGCAGCGACCGGGTCAGTGCGGGAACTCGCAGATTCAAGACGGGGAAGACGAAGAGTTCGTCCCAGAAAATGTGGCCCCGGTACGCCTCGCCGTGCAAACCACGAGCCGGGACACCCACGTCCAGGTCTGCGGTGTTCCGGGAAACCGTCTGCAGCAGGTGCAGTAGGTGGAACCGCACGATCCGCGATGCGTCTTCGTGGCCGGCGAGGTCGATTCCCACCCGGTCCCACAGGTGCTCCCACGCCAGCACGTGACCGTCGAGCAGTTCGTCGAATCTGCCCAACCCAGGCAGCCAGCGGGTAGCTTCGTCGCCGGGGTCGGAGATCGCGTGATCGCGCCCGGTGAACAGGGTCACCGTCTTCTCGATCGTGACTGGGCGCCCCGTCGCGATGTCGACGGTGATGTCGTGTCCGGTTCTTCCGTCGCGGTCGAAGAACCGGTCGTGGCTGTTGCAGGGCTTACCGTCGAACCACACCGTGGTCCGTGCCGCCATCGCCACCGGGATGCGGGAGCGGTTCGTCTGCATGGTCAGTAGGACCGCATCGGGCGGCAGCTCGGCGGCGTGTACTCGTTCGAGGTGGTCGCTGGCGAGGTCTCGATACCTGTCGACGAGGGTGTTCCGCACCGAACCGTCTAGAGCCGAACGGAATTCGACCGTGYCGGACCAGTCTTCGGCCACGATCGTCGTCTGGAGCGCACAGACGTGGGGGAGATGCATTGCGACGAAACGGCGTTGGACGACCGAGGTCGTCCGCCCGTCCCGATCGCGGTACCRCAACCTGCGGGTGAGCACCGACCGGCGGAGGTCGAGATACTGGCGGTAGTCGAGCAATTCGACCGCTTCGAGATCGAACCACGGTCCGCCGTCGATGCGGAACGTCGTCGTCAGCCAGTTCGGCACATTCACCAGGCTTTCGTTCACCAGGGCCGTGCCCGAATGCTCCTCACTCAAACGGTTGTAGACGCCCGCGACGTAGGTGCCCGGATAGTGGCCCGGTCCGGCGGGAGCTTCGGGTGCACAGCCGCGCGTGGCGAAGAATCCGTTACCCACCGTGCAGACAGCCTCGCGAAGTTTTTCGGTCGCGGGGGAGTAGCCGTCGAAGAAGAGGATCCATCCCCCGGCCCGCGATGCGTCCGCGGGGTCTCGGTCGAGCAGATCCGCCAGTCGCTCGAGCAGTTCCCGAACCTGTGTCGGGGCGTTCACCGCGAACTGCGCCGCGGATCGCCGATCTGCGGCCTCCCGGCTCCGGACCACAATGCCCACCCCCTCGGCCGACACCGCGTCGAAAGCGTCCTCATCCGTCAGGTCGTCGCCGATGTAGATCGGCAGCGCCGACCCAGCATCGACGACGTGCTCGAGTATCCATTGCAATGCCCGGCCCTTGTCCCACTCGACGTCGGGGCGCAGTTCGATCACCTTCCGTCCACCGGTGACCCGGAGCGCCACTTCCCCGCCTCCGACGTCGTACACCGCCGCCGCGACCTCGTCGACGTGCTCGGCCGGCACGTTCCGGTAGTGAACCGCGACGGTGAACCGCTTGCGTTCGACGAGCACACCCGGAATGTGCTGCAGACGCTCCACCAGGACCGGGGCCACCCGGTCGAGGACAGGAACGGCGACGAGCGCGCCGGGATTCTCGTACCTCTGGCCCGCGGGCCCGGCGAGTTCGAAGCCGTGGCTGCCCGCGTACCAGATCCCGGACATGCCGACCCGTTCCCGGACATCCGCGAGGTCACGGCCGCTGATCACGGCGACGGGACATTCGGCGGCCAATCGGGACAGTGCGGCTGCCGCTCCGTCGACGACGGCAGCGGCGGCCGGATCGGGCACGATGTCCGCCAGTGTGCCGTCGAAATCGAGAAAGATCGCCGGCCTGCGCACACGCAGGAGCGCGGTGAGCTCGTGACGGGAGGTCATCGCGTCGGGAATCTCGGAGAGCCGGCGATCGCACGCGCGGAGTTCGACCTCGGACGGGTTCCCGACCACCACGTCGGCGCCCCGACTTCGCAACACATCGGTCCGTTCCGACCGGCCGACGGCGACCACCAGAGCGAACCCGGCTCGGCTCGCGTCCGCTACAGAGTCCTCGCAGGCGGTGACCACCACCGCACTCGCGAGCGGTGCACCGAGCTGGGCCGCGGCGTTCCGCGGAGCGGCCTCGTCGACCCCGATCGGAAACAGGTCATCGATTCCCACGGCAGCGAGCACGTCCTTCACATCGCCACCCGCCGAGAACACCGCAGTCCCGACCCCGAGACCCCGCAACCGGCGCACCAGAGCCACAGTCGATTCGACGCACGGCACACCGTCACGCGCGATGCGCGCCCGGAAGTGTTGTCTTACGCGTGCGCACAGTCCTGCAACGGTATGTTCATCCGCCGCCGCGCCGCGCACCCCCCGCGAAAGGGATACGCCCCGGGATGTCAAGAAGTCGGTGATTCCCGCCGCTGTCGTCCGCCCCTCGAAGAACCGGTGGTAGTCGCGGTCGCGGAACGGACCGCGGTCCACACCGCCCTCGCCTGCGCGCCGGGACAGGAAGGCGTCGAGAACGTCAGCGCATGCTGCGGTTCTCGCCGCCTCGGTGTCGACGACCACGTCGAGATCGAAGATGACTGCGCCGTGGTGACGCAGATCGATCAGCGGCCGGGTCACGGTCTCAGCCTCCATCGCACGCGAGCATGTTCGCCTGTTTTCCATTGACACCAGCGTTGGGCACAGCGACCGTCGAACGGGGGTCACGTGGGAAGAACGGGACACCGGTCACGGCGCTTTCCACATCGTGCGGACAGTACCCCTCGATTCGACCCCACCATCGTCTCCTTGCACTAGGGTCCACAGTCCTCGAACACGCCGACCGGCAACCGAGACCCGGAGTGGTGATCCGTGAAACCCGGCAGGACCGTCGCGCTCGTTCTCGGCTGCCTGTGCGCTCCGCCAGGAAAGCGCCGACCGACAGGTACCCGCGTGCACGCATGCCAGAGCGCGGTCCGCGGCGAGGCCATGAGGTCAACCATCAAATCGGACATAGTCGTACCTTCCGAACGCTCGAAGCATCGATGCCAAATCGGTACATAGTCGCAGGTCGGCGCGCGAACCCGAGGACTTCTTCGCGTTACTCCTCCAAATCAGCCTGGCGGCGAGGGTGACACGGCGAACGGTTCCACGTCGGCCTCGACCGGATCCCGTTGGCAGGCCGGACCGCGCTGCTGCAGGCCGCACGCGACGGCGTCCGCGAACCGGCCATCACAGCCCAAGGCATTGATGATCCGCCATTGTGCGACAAGAACATCGAAATCGACACGGGCACGGTCCGGCTTGCAGGACACCTGACCATCCCGGAAGACCCCATCGGGATGGTCGTGTTCGCGCACGGCAGCGGCAGCAGCCGACACAGCCCCCGCAACCGCTACGTCGCCGACATCCTGAACCGAGCCGGACTCGCCACACTCCTGTTCGACCTCCTCTGCGTCGGCGAAGGAGGCGATCGAACCCTGGTGTTCGACATCGACCTCCTCTCGGAGCGACTGGTCGACCCGACCTCGCGGGCGAGTGCCTGAGGAAAGTGCAGACCTGCACCCTGTTGATCGTCGGTTTCCTCGACCTCAATCGCCGGGCACAGGCCGCGATCCCCGGCAACAGCCGCATCGAGATCGTTCCGGGTGCCACGCACCAGTTCGAGGAGCCGGGCACTCTCGAACAGGTCGCGGCCGTGGCTCGCGGCTGGTTCACGACCTATCTGCCGTCCCAGGCAGCCGGGTACGCGGGGCCTCATCCACGCTAGGCGCCGATCTCGGGCATCGCCATCCGGGCCGGGCACGGTCGAGGAGCGTGAGCCGCCGCTCGCTCCGGCAACAACAGGGAGGACAGATCCCGTCGGATCAGACGCGGACCCGTTTCTGCCGAGTGTCGCGGGGTTCGGCGTAATCGTCGAGAACCTTGCGCATGGCCGCGATTGCCCTCCGACGGTTCTCGGAATCCGAGATCCGCGCGAGTTGGTGCTTGAGACCGACCGCAAAATCGGCGTAGTCGTTCTGCCAGTCGCGGCCGACCAATTGAGCCGCATCCGAACGCGCGGTGCCGACCAGCTTCGCCGGGGTGCCGGACTGCAGCTGGTAACTTTCTCCGATCGCCGGGATGATGACGGTAAGCGAAGGATCGTGCTCTGTGACCAGTTCGGCCGGCGCCGCCGCTGCCCCCGGCTCCCCGTGCGTCAGGAACAAGCTGCCCGAGATCGGCTTCCGCTCCGTGATCCACGTCAGAAGTTCGGTCTGGTCGGCATGGGCGGAATAGCTGTCGATCCGCCGGACATGGGCTCGAACATTGAGGTCGGTTCCCGAAATGCGCACGCGCTCTGCGCCTTCGAGCAGCACACGTCCAAGCGATCCTTGTGCCTGGAACCCGACGAACAGGATCGTGGAATCCCGGCGATGCAGATTGTGCTCGAGGTGATGGCGAATGCGTCCGGCCTCGCACATGCCCGAGGCCGCAACGACGATGCCCCCCCGACATGTTGTTGATCCGCATGGAAGCGGAAGCGTCATCTACATAGTGGATCGCGGGATGGTGGAAGACATCCTTGCCGCCGAGATCCTCGAGTTCGGATGCATGTCTGGCGAAGACACTGGTCGCACGGTTGGCTAGTGGTGAGTCGACGGAGACCGGCACGTGGGGGATGCGATTCTGGTCGGCGAGATACGCGATATCGAGTAAGAGTTCCTCGGTGCGCTCGAGTGCGAAGGCGGGGATCACCAGATTGCCGCCGCGGGCGATGGCCGTGTTGATTTCTTCTTCGAACAGGTCGCGTCGCTGGGCGAGGGTGAGTTGCGCCCGCGTTCGGCTGCCGTAGGTCGATTCGCAGACGACGTAGTCCATCCCTGAAGGCCCCTCAGGATCTGCGTGGAACGCCTTTTCGTCGCTCTGCCTCGAACTCTTGGATCCGCCCGGCGTCGGCGAGCATGTATTCCAGGAGGTCGGCGGATTGGTCGGTGCAAAATATCGGTCCCTCGTAGCTCTGTGCCACCAGTTTGGGCAGCAGTCCACAATGATCGATATGGGCGTGGATGAGGACGACGGCGTCAACGGTGTCCGGCGCGAAGGCGAAAGCCCCGCAGTTCAGCGTCGCGAGGCTGCGTGATCCCTGGAACAGTCCGCAGTCCACCAGGATGCGCCGGTCCTCGAACGTAAATTCCATGCACGAGCCGGTTACCGTCTTCGCGGCGCCGTGAGGGTCACGTGATTCGCCATGGGAGCCTCGTCTGAGGCGGCTTGGTTCTGGCCGAAATCGGCGTACGAGCGCGGGCACGCACCAGATGCGGTCGCATCACTGATGCTGCGCGAGCACTCGCCCCCACTGTTCGGCCCGCGCCGCTTCGTTGTCCTCGAGATGCGACTCCTTGTCGACAAGGAAACTCTCCGACTCCGCAACGAGATCGAACCCCAAGTGGCGAAGCTTCTTTCCGATACCTTTCGATGCCCTCCCGGTCAACAAGGCGGGTGCATCCGCACGGGTGTCGAACGCGACTGCCCTGCCATGTGAGGGCGGAAGCGACGAGAGCCATTCTCGAAGACCCTCACTGGTGGCATCGGGCTCGAGCGTCACCGTACTGTCAGGCTTGTGAGCGGTCTCTTCCGCACCGCGGCGCGTCGACTCCCGGCTCATCCCGTGTACGTGCGTCGGGCCGCCGACGATCAACAGGTCGTACGCGGACAGGTCCTCCTCACGTGCCTGCGACACCGGAACAGTTTTCACCGCACCGGTCGTGGCCACTCCACGCGCGATCGCTTCGGCGACGTGACGGGTGTTTCCGAACATCGACTCATAGACGACGAGTGTGCTCATGATCTATTCCTCCTGTAACGAGTGCCCCGTCGGGGCGAGTGGATCGACCACAGGTGCAGTCCTCCGAAGGATTCATCCACGACCGTTTCATCCGCTGTAGCCGCCCCGTGGGGGCGCAAAGATTTGTGACAGTTGGGATTTCGTGTACAGTATCAGATGATAGAGGACAGTCACGACGCGCGTTGATCGTAATCGGCGTCGAACATGACGCGCACCCACCAGTTGGCCAACGGGCTCGGATCGGGCCACCTCACGACGTCCGGTTCGGGCACCGGAACGCATTGCTGCCTGCCTCCGGCATTCGACTGCGGGATTCGCCGGGCCGCAGGCAGTCGGCGTTCTCTGGGTGCTGGCTTCATGTCGACTCCATCCGGGGTGATATTCCTTCTGCCATCGAACCCGCCCGGCCCGGCCCCCGACTAGGGCCGACCGTCACTTTTGGGCCGCCACCGCCCGTCTTCTCCCGGCCGCTTGGGTCTGGACAGGTGCCGAAAGCCTCTTGCCCGCCGCAGCACCCGCCACCGACAATCGAAACCGCTACGCACCAATCGGCCATATGGGTTGTGGCGGACAGAGATCGGAATGCATGCAGAACCGGGGGATTGGCTGGTGGTCAAGGGCACGATCGTCGACACGCCGGACGACGTCGGGCAGATTGTCGAGGTCCGTCAGGCCGACGGCGGGACGCCGTATCGCGTCAGGTGGCTGCGCAACGACCATGAGGCGCTCCTCTTTCCGGGACCCGACGCCCATGTGGTGACGGCCGCCGACAAGCTGAAGGCGGACAGTCACGAGCAGAGCCGCATCGCCGAACTTCAGCAGGCGATCGCCCGACAGCCCCAAGCCCGCTGAGCCTGACACGTGTGCCCAGGAGATGGAGTAGACCATGAGCACTCTCGCGAACCGGCAAGCCATCGTCGTCGGTATCGACGGCTCGGAACGCGCGTTGCGGGCCGCGGTGTGGGCTGCGGCGGTAGCCCAGCGGAAAAACGCGCCTCTGCATCTGGCGCACTCGCTGCCAACCCCCGGATATCACTTCAGCGAGGCGGCACTGCTGTTCCAGGACGAATTCGCTGCGGAGGTAGAACGATCCGCGGACGAGATCCTCGATGGGGTCGCGCACCGAGTGCGGCAGGCCTTCCCGAATATCCGGTTGTCGCGCAGCACCCATCCGGGGCCCGCGGGACAGGCCCTTGTCGCAATGAGCGAACATGCGGAGTTGGTGGTGGCCGGCGCCACCGGTGCCGGCACAATGAAGTCGCTCGTCACCGGCTCGACTGTCATGCGAGTGGTCAACCACGCGCATTGCCCTGTCACGGTCTTCCGGTCGCAGAGCCGATCCCCGGAGCCGGACCACAGCCCCGTCATCGTCGGTGTCGACGGCAGTGAACTCAGCGCCCTGGCCATCGAGTCCGCGGTCGAGTTCGCGACATTGTTCGAGGTCCCGATCCTGGCAGTGCACGCGTGGGGCGCCGGTGACATCGTGGGTCGGCGGGCCGCGGGCGAGAAGGTGAATTGGAAAATCGTGGCGGAGGAACAGGCCGTCCTGGTGGCGGAGAGTCTGGCCGGGTGGCGAGAGAAGTACCCCGACCTCCAGCTGACGACCATCATCGAGGAGCAGAATCCCGCGGAACTTCTCCTCGAATATGCCGCCGATGCCCAACTCGTCGTCGTCGGAAGTCACGGCCATAATCGGTTCGCCGGCTCTCTGATGGGATCGACCAGTCAGAACCTTCTGCATCACGTGATGTGCCCGGTGATGATCTGCCGCACCGACGTCTGAGCGGAGTGCGCTGCCGTATCCCCCATGGGTGCACACACGCGGAGCTTTACAGACGTCGATGTCGTTCCGGCCTACAGGCGGCACGCGCCGGTTCATGCCGCCGACCCAGCATCGGGAACGCGTTAGTCGATGACCCCTCCCGGATCCGGACGCGTACAGAATTCGCAGAGGGCCGAACGGCCGTTCAGCGACGGCGGAGGTCTGCAGGGCGACCAGGGCAGGAGCCGAAAGACTCTGTGCCTGTCGTCGACGGAGCGAGACACTGGAGGCACGGGAGCCGCCGCCCTGCCGATCGAGCCGAAGCGGCCGCCACCGAGGAGTAGGAGGCCTCGCCGTGATGTACGACTACGAACCCGGCTGGGGTTGGGGTTATGCACTGATGTTCGTTGGGATGGCACTGTTCTGGGGATTGCTCGTACTCGGCATCGGCGTACTCGTCCACTACGTCGGCCACACCGCGTCGATGCCGCCGGCACATTCACCATCCGCCCTGCACGGAGCCGAAAAGCTTCTGGCGGAACGCTTCGCACGAGGAGAAATCGACGAGACGGAGTACCGGGAACGCCTCACCACGTTGCGGACACACGGACCGCCATGACCTTGGGCCGCGACGTCGTCGGGGATTGCCGCGTGGAAGGAGGTGACCGCGATGGATGCGATGCAGATGATGCACCAGTTCATGATGTGGCTGCACAGCATGGGCATACTGCCGCCCATGAACATGATGCCGATGTGACATGCGGACCGCGAGTAGATCGGGGAGTCACAACGAATTGACGCCCCGGAGGACGACCATCGGCACGGCGGCGATCATCAGGCCGACGCCTACCAATGTCGTCCGGGCGGCGCAGAGACGACGACCCACGGCCACCGGAGTCTCGGTACCTCGGAATGGATCTGGTACATGGTTGCTCTTTCCCCGGTGGGTACATTCGGACGCCCCTCAGCGTCCGTCGCCGGCGGCAGGCGGGAAAAGAGCATTTCGGCACTGGAGCAGTCACAAACTCCCCGAGATACTGGAGCGTGCAGCGAGGACCGAGGCGAGAAGTGCCCGACCGCATGTGTTTTCCCTCCGAGGCCTGCGGCCGCGGGCAGCGAGGTGATCAGGATGAGAGCGGTACGACACCGATACATGACACAGACGGACTACATGTCGTGGCGGATGGAGCAGGACCCGATCCTGCGCTCGACGATCGTCGCCGTGGCCCTCCTCGATCGGAGCCCCGACTGGTCGCGGTTCATCGACATGATGAGTCGCGGGACTCAACACATTCCGATCTTCCGGCGCAAGGTCGTCACCGACCCGATGAGTCCGGCCCCGCCTCGATGGGTGAACGACCCCGACTTCGACCTCAGCTGGCATCTGCGTCGGTTCACGGTGCCGGCCCCGGGAGGCTGGGCCGCCGTCCTCGACTTCGCCCGGACCGTGGGCATGACAGCCTTCGACAAGGACCGCCCACTGTGGGAATTCACGGTGCTCAGCGGCCTCGACTCGGGGCGGGCCGCCCTCGTCATGAAGGTGCACCATTCCCTGACCGACGGTGTCGGCGGCATGCAAATCGCTCGGGAAATGGTCGATTTCACCCGTGAGGGCACCACCCGTGCAGAGCCCGCCGCGACGGCGCAGCCTCAGGAGGCCGAGTCCTGTCCGCTGACCGGTGGTCTTGCCTGGTACCGGGATACCGCAACCAAGTTTGCGCGACGGGCGTCGACAGCAGTGGCCCGGCACGGCGCGGAGCTGGCACGGCACCCGGGTGAGACGTTGCGCAACACCGCCACCGTCCTGGGATCGATTACGCGCCTCACGCGCCCGGTGGTCACCACTCTCTCCCCGGTGATGACCAAGCGCAGCACTCGACGGCGCTTCGCCGTGCTGGACGTCCCAGTGGAAGCTCTGGGCCGGGCCGCCAGCCTCGGCGGGGGCTCGATCAACGATGCTTTTCTGGCGTCGGTGCTGCGGGGAATGGCACGGTATCACCGTCTCCACGGCGTCGACATCCACGAGCTGCGCCTGACGCTCCCCATCAGTCTCCGGACCGCGGAGGATTCGCTGGGAGGCAATCGCATCACGCTCGCCCGGTTCGGGTTACCCACCGACATCGGTGACCCCGCCGAGCTGATCCGTACCGTCCACGCCACCGTCGACGTCTGGCGCAACGAACCCGCGGTGGCACTGTCGCCCACCATTGCCGGTGCCCTGAATCTGCTTCCGGCATCGACCTTGGGCAACATGCTCAAACATGTCGACTTCGTCGCCTCGAACGTGGTGGGATCGCCGGTGCCACTGTTCATCGCCGGATCGGAAGTCCTCCGGTACTACGCGTTCAGCCCCACCCTGGGATCGGCGTTCAACGTGACGCTGATGTCCTACACGTCGCAATGCTGCGTCGGGATCGACGCCGACACCGACGCCGTTCCCGATCTCGATGCTCTGACCGCATGCCTCGCAGACGGATTCCGGGAAGTGCTCGCACTGTGCCCGGACGCGCAGGACGTCGCGGCGACTCACGTCTGGACGAACTGAACGTCGGCAACGCCGGGCACGGTCTCGGCGAGGGCCTCGACGACCCCGCGTTCCGGGTCGTCGCCGCGTAGCCCCGCGATCGCGACTTCGCCTTCCGTCACCGTGACCGTCCAGCGCGGTGATCCCGCATACACGTCGAGGCGGTGCTGCACTTCGTGCGCGATGTGTGTGTCGTCCATCGTCAGAAGTCCGAGAAGGTCGCGCCGCGTGACGATTCCGATGACGTCGCGGTCGTGGACGATCGGAATGCCACGCAGGCCCGAACGCAGCATCGCGGAAGCGAGACTACTGACGTCGGTGTCCGGAGTCATCGCGATCACCGGACTGGTCATCGTTTCTGCGATATCCGAGCCAGGCCGGGGCAAGGTTCGGAATTTCTCGCGGAGAAGGTCGCCTTCGGAGACGATCCCGACCAGATGGTGCGCCTCGTCGACCACGGGCAGGACTGTATACCCGGATTCTTCGACGATCCGGAGGCATTCGTCGATCGGCGTCGACGCAGTGACGGTGGTGACCGGGCTGCTCATGATGTGCCGCGCATGCATGGCGGGCTCCTTCCCTCGAAATCCAGCCTCACCGTCGGACATGTTCGAAGAAAGGGCCATTGGGCCTCTCCTGGCCTTCACCCACCCCGACGCGCCCCGACCGAGGGGTCGGGAGGCCGGGGCCCGGACAGGGGCCGAAGTGCTCTGGTAGCGGCCCCCGCGCCTGCGAGATGGTGGGTGGACGGAGGAGGCACGTTCGATGGTCAAGCACTGGTTGGTCATGGAGGCCGAGGACGACGGCGACCGGGCGCCGTATCGCAGCCGGGTGGCGGGCGCGGGCCGGCATCTGCCGTCGACGCGGCTCACCACCGACGATTTGATGGCGACGACACGTCACACGACACACATCGACCTGGAACGGTTGACTGGCATCCGCGAGCGCCGGGTCTCGGTGGGCGACGAGGATTCCTACACCCTTGCCACCGCCGCAGCCCAGGACGCGCTCCGCCGGTCCGGGCATACCGCGGCGTCGATCGATGTCGTGATCAGTTGCAGTATCACGAAATTCCGGGGAGGACTGACCCAGTGGCTCGAACCGACGATGAGTGGTGCAGTCGCCCACGCCATCGGTGCCGTCACCGCGATGACCTTCGACCTCGCCAATGCCTGCGCCGGAATGCTCACCGGGGTGACGGTCGCGAACAACTGGATTCGGCAGGGTGTCATCGAACGTGCCCTGATCGTCAGTGGCGAGTACATCTCCCAGCTCGGACAGAATGCCGCGCAGCACATACACAACATCATGAGCAAGGAGCTGGCGTCGTTGACGCTCGGCGACGCGGGTGCCGCGCTCGTTCTGGAACGGGCCCCGGCCGGAGCGGGAGGGATTCGGCTCGCCGGGTTCACGACAGTGGCCGACTACAGCCGACTGTGCACCGCGTATCCGAAGGGCGACGATCCCGGCGCACGCATGTTCACCGATTCGCGAGCCATCCAGAAGGCAGCGATCGCCGACACCCCGTTGTTGCTGCACGAGGTCCTCGAGACCGTCGGCCTGGCGGTTCACGACATCGACCACGTGATCACGCACCAGACCTCCGCACGTGCGATCCGGAAAGGGATGGCCAAGTTGACCGAGTCCTTCGGCGACGCACCCCGCCATGATGCAGTCATCACGGTGGACCGGTACGGGAACACCGCCTCGACAACCCATACCGTGGCGTTGGTCGAGGAGCTCGAGGCCGGTCGTATCCGGCCAGGGGAGACCGTTGCCTTGATCTCGTTGGCATCCGGCCTGGAAATCGGCATCGTCCTGGTACAAGTAGACGAACAATTGGTGGCCGGCTATGGGCACGATCATTGAACGGGTAGACGTCGCGCACGGGGGATGGCGCTCCCGGCACAGCGCGCTCCGCCTTGCGGTGAACGCCGCGACAACTTGCCTCGAACGAGCCGGCCGAAGCCCGGACGATCTCGACCTCCTCGTCAACGCGGGCATCTATCGGGACCGCAATCTCGGCGAACCGGCCCTCGCCGCGATGATTCAGGAAGACATCGGCGCGCATCCGGAGGACCCACACACCGACGCCCACGGAACGTTCTCGTTCGACGTCGCAAACGGCACCTGTGGAGTCCTGACCGGACTGCAGATCGTGGACGGCTTCCTCCGCTCGCGCACCATTCATTACGCGCTCGTCGTCGCCAGCGACGCCGACCCAGGCCACGGGATGAGCGAGGACTTCCCCTTCTCCGCTGCGGGCGGGGCCGTGCTGTGCAGTTGGACGGACAGCCGATACGGCCTGGGCCGTGTCCATTGGGCGAACGCCGACGACGATCTCGGCGGTGCGTTCCGCGCGACCGTCGGGCACCTCGACGACCGGAACGTGCTGCGCGTCGATCGATCCGAATGGATGGATGYGCGCTACGCGGCAGCGGCGGCCTCCGCCGTCACCGCGTGCCTGAACAACGCATCCCTGCAACTGGGGGATGTCGACCGCATCGTGGCGGCACCGGCTCGACCGCAGTTCCGTGCCGAACTCGCGCAGCGACTGGGGCTACGCGAATCGCGCATCACGATCGCCGCGGATCACCGCATGCACACCGCTGCCCTGGTGGCCGGACTGGACGGCGGCAGCCACCACGTGCCGGCGGGAACACGGACGTTGATCGTCGCCGCGGGTGCCGGGGTGACCGCAGGTGCCGCACTCTACGAGGAACCCCCGGCACCCGGGACACCCACCCCGAGCTAGCTCAACGCACCCGCGAGATGACCCGGGAGGTCTCCCGATCAGCTGTGTTCGGGTGCGGGGCCGGCGAGGCGGCGGATCGTCAGCAGCATCTTCCGGCTCATGACGAAGCTGACGGGCTCCATGAGAGTGGGACCGAACGCGAGACGACTGGCGAGGCCGGGACCATAGCTGCCGCGCCCTCTCTCCACCAGCCGGGTCTGATGGTCGCCGACGGGGTCCAGGTAAAATGCCCAGATGGTCGCGTCGGCGGTCTGCGGGTCGTGTCCGTGCAGGACCAGTCCGGAGTTTGCCGAGACCATCGCAACGGTCAACGGGGGAGCCTTCGGGTGCAGCCACACCTCGTCGCCGACAGCCAGGATCTGGTAGTCGGGCAGTACCGTCTCGGTGTTGTGTACCCGACAGCCGATGAGGTTTTCGAGTCCGTCGTAGCTGTAGAATCCGCCCCGCCCCTGCCCGAGTTGGACAATCCAGGGCCACACCTGATCCGGCGGTGCGTCGATCGTGACGGCGTGGGTGTATCCCCAGCGCGCCGCTGGGACCAGTTCGTCTCCGGGGAGCGTGGCCGCGGCCTCCGCGGCGGTGGCGCCCCAGGTGGTCCGCCACCGCCGCAGCGGTTTCGTGAAGGCCACGTGGAAGCCGATGAGGGCGGCGCCGGCGATGGCCTGCCCGATCCTGGCCGCGGCCCGGCGCAGCGCGAGAGCGTGCCCGGTCGGTGTCGTCGTCATAGCCTTCATCCTCGGTTCGGCGCCGGCACGGCACCAGGGTCTTCGGTCGCGGCGCGGGGCCGCCGTCACGGTGACTTTCGACCCTGTGCGGTCGCGGCAGGCGCGGTGTTGTCTGGAGCGAGACGGTGAGGAGATCCCATGAACGCCACCCATGCGGCGGTCGAGCACCGATGGGTACGACCGATCGATCAGGTCCGCTTGCCCGACGCTCCCTCCGTCGGAGGGAAAGCCGCAAATTTGGGCGAGCTGACCCACGCCCGTTTTCCCGTCCCGCCGGGGTTCGTCGTAACCAAGGACGCCTATCTGGACGCGATGGACGGGGCCGGGGTGCGGTCCACCCYCCGCAACCGGGCACTGCCCCCTGCCGGGGCGGATGAGGCCGCGCTCACGGACGCCGCGCAGGAGCTGCGCGGCGTCGTCCTCGGGGTGCCGGTGCCCGATTCCCTGCGCGCCGAGATCGCCGAGGCCTACCGCGAACTCGGCCCGACGGTACGTGTCGCGGTGCGCTCCTCCGCACCAGCTGAGGACGCCGCTGACACGTCATTCGCCGGTATCCACGACAGCTTTACCGATATCGCCGGGCTGGATGCTCTGGTCGAGGCAGTCCGCAAATGCTGGGCGTCGCTGTGGTCCGAGCGAGCGCTCAGCTACCGCAGCGTCCACAGTGTTTCGGAGGAGCCGGCGGCCGCGGTCGTCGTGCAGAGGATGGTCGATTCCGACCGCTCCGGAGTGGCGTTCACCGCCGACCCGCGAACCGGGGCACGTGATCATGTCATCGTCGAGGCCGCGACAGGACTCGGCGAAGTGGTGGTAGGCGGGCAGGTCGAGCCGGACACCTACACAGTCTCCAAGGACGGATTCCGCGTCCTCGATGTGCACATCGGAGCACAGGATTTCGCGATCACAGCCGACGCGGACGGAGAACACAGAACCGAGATCCCCGTCACCGAGCGCGGCATCCGGGTCCTCACCGACACCCAGGCGGAGCGCCTCGCCCTGCTGGCGGTCTCGGTGGAGGAGCATTACCAGGCGCCGCAGGACCTCGAGTTCGCATTCGCCGGCGACAAACTCTGGATAGTTCAGACCCGCCCCATCACGACGCTCGGTGACCGTCCGATCGCCGCTGCTGCACCACCGGCATCGGGAATCGCGTCCGCCGGCAGGGTGCTCACGCAGGGGCTCGGCGCGAGCCCCGGAACGGTATCGGGCCAGGTGCGTGTTCTCCGGTCGGTCGCCGATGCCCACCGACTTCAGGACGGCGACATCCTGGTTGCCCCGATGACACGACCCGACTGGCTGCCCGTATTACGACGCGCCGCGGCGATCGTCACCGACGGGGGCGGCATCACCTGCCACGCCGCGATCGTCGGCCGGGAACTGGGCCGACCCGTGGTCGTCGGAACCAGGGATGCCACCACCACACTCATCGACGGAACCGTCGTCACCGTCGACGGCGACGCGGGCACCATATCCGAAGGCGGCGTAGCGGTGACCGCGCACGCCGTCGATACCCCGCCCGGCATCTCGGCCCCTCCGCGCGGTGGCGGGCACGCCTGGACGGAACCGACAGCGACCGCGGTCTACGTCAATCTCGCAACACCCGACGCCGCCGAATCAGTCGCGGCAAGCGATGTCGATGGGGTCGGGCTCCTGCGCGCAGAGTTCATGATTATGGACGCGCTGCAAGGGACCCACCCGGCCACAGTGCTGGCCGAGGGCCGGCGGGACGACTACGTCGCGAAAATGGCCGCTGGTGTCGAACGTATCGCCGCGGCCTTCGCGCCCCGGCCGGTGATCTACCGCGCGATCGACCTGCGCACCAACGAATTCGCCAATCTCACGGGTGGCGACGTCGAACCCGCGGAGGACAATCCCATGATCGGCTACCGCGGATGCTTCCGGTACGTGCGTGAACCGGAATTGTTCGGGCTGGACCTCGACGTCGTTCACCGCGTACGGGCACGCCATCCGAACGTGCACCTGATGATCCCGTTCGTGCGGACCCGCTGGGAGCTCGAGAGCTGCCTTCGCCATCTCGATGCGCATCCGCTCGGCTCCGATCGCCGGATGCACCGGTGGATCATGGCGGAGGTCCCGTCGGTCGTCTACTGGATCCCCGAGTACGCGGCCCTCGGAATCGACGGAATCTCCATCGGAACCAACGACCTGACCCAACTCGTCCTCGGCGTCGACCGTGACTCCGAGATCTGCCGGGACCTGTTCGACACGATGGATCCGGCGGTGCTCGATGCCATCGACTCGATCATCGAACGGGCGACCCGCGCGGGGCTCACCGCGTCCTTGTGCGGTCAGGCCGTGTCGACGAACCCGGCCCTCGCCGAACACGTGGTCCGGAAGGGGATCACCTCGGTGTCGGTGGCACCGGATGCGGCGGCGGCCACCCGGCGCATGGTGTCCGCCGCCGAACGCCGGATCCTCCTCGATCGTGCACGGTCCGAACACCGTACCGAAGGCTGAACCGGGCGCCCAGCACACGCCGAGTCACCTGATTGCGGCGCGCCTAGTGCGACGAACTCGGTGACCGATATGACCCGTAGACCGTCTCCGCCATACCCTGAATCGACACCGCCGCATAGCTGGCGCACCGGTCACCTGTCGCGACCACCCACCGGGGCGTGGTCGGTGAGTTGTGCGTAGTAGCGGTCGATGTCGGCGCGGCAGCACAGTGCCGTGCCGGGGGTCCCGAGCATGGCCGCTCCCGCGGCAATTCCGAAACGCACCGAGTCCCGCAGTTCCCAGCCGCGTGCCAGCCCGAAGAGAGTGCCGGCGACCATGCTGTCGCCCGCTCCGACACCGCTGACCACGGGAACCTCCACGGAGGGGCAATGCTCCGCCTCCTTCGCCGTCACATGTACCGCGCCCGCCGCGCCGAGTGACAGCACCACAACCTCGCACACCCCAGACGCGATGAGATCTCTTGCAGCAGTGACTTGGTCGTCGATGGTCTGCAACTCGCGCCCCACGCACTCACGCAGCTCCCGAATGCTGGGTTTGAGGAGATATACGCCGCGACGGAGCGCCCGCAACGGCGGACCCGACGTGTCGAGAAACAGGCGCGCGCCCAGGTCGGACACGATGTCCGCCACGATCTGATAGAAATCCACCGGAACCCCCGGGGGGAGACTTCCGCTCGCCACCACGAACCGGGCATCCGCAGCGGTGGTGGACAGCAGATGGAGGCACGAATCGACCTCCCGGGGTGTCAGTCGCGGGCCGGGCAAGACGAACCGGTACTGCAATGTCGTCTGTTCCTCGTTGACGGTGAAGCTTTCCCGTGTCGATCCGCGGATCGTGACAGTGCGACTGGGCACGCCTTCGGTCGCCACGAGATCCTCGAGTTCCCGGCCGCTGTGTCCCCCGGACGGGAATACTGCTGTCGCCCGTTCGCCGAGCATATTCAGGACCCGGGCGACGTTGATACCGCCGCCCCCCGGGTCGCGCCGAGGGGCACCGCAGCGCATCTTGTCCGTGGGGATGACCCGCCCGGTGACCGTGGTGATGTCGAGAGCGGGGTTCATCGTCAGGGTCACGATGTCGTTCATGGTGGGCTCCCCGGTGGAAGCCGATCCGCGCGCAGGTACCGCGGCGCCAGACGGACATGTCCGCGTTCCTCGGACCGCGCGCCTGCCGCACCCTGCGTGTGGCGCAGACGGTCGTCGACGGCGAGGCAATCTACGATGCGCGCGTCGTCCGGAAGGCAGAAGATGCCATCCGCCAGGAGGACGCCGTGGCCGACCATTGCCACATACGCTGTGTGGGTTTCCCGGACCACCGTCGGGAAGATGTCGACCGAACGGTCCTCTGATTCCGACGAGGTCCACCCGTGCACGCCGACCCCGTTCATCCGCCCGCAACCGCAGGCGAAGGAACGTCATCCAGGTCGAGATCAAGGTGCATCTCGGCGCGATCGCGGTGCAACGCAGAGGACCAGCCCAGATCTCGAATCACTTTCAGCACCATGGCGTTCTGCGCCAGAATCTCAGCCCTCATACGCGTGACGCCGTGCTGTCGCGCGGCCGCGGTGAGGCGGGACAGCAGCAATGTCCCGATCCCGTGCATCCTGTATTCGTCGTCGACGACAAGAGCGAATTCGACCTCCGCGGGTGCGTCGCCGACATCGAGGGCCACATAGTTGGCAACACCCGCCAGCGTGCCGTCGACAAATGCGCCGAGCGCGTAATGGCTGGGATCGGCCACACAAATCGCCTCCGCCAGCGCGGCCAGGTGCGCGGGGTAGACGGTGAAGAACCGCATGTACGTGTCGTACTCGTTCAACCGTTCGTGCAACCGACGGACCGCCTCATGGTCGGCGGTGTCCAGCGGGCGGACCACCAGGCCCGCAGGCGACCGGGAAAACGTGCTCACCATCCGTACTCACCTGATCCGTCGATGCCGTCTCAGTAAATTCAACCCCGCAGAGGGCCCGAGGGGTCAGAGCCACAAGTCACCGACTACGGTCCTTCGCCTCTATCGATCCCGGCGTCGAGGCGGCGATGCTGAAGGAACCTCCACCACAGAGAGGAAATCGACACTCGATGGCCAGCACCGATACGCCCACCGAAAGCACCGATGCGGACCCAGCACACGCGGTTGTCGCGCGTCTTGCAGTGGAGTTCGACGACTCGATCTCCCGATCCACCATCTCCCGGGTCGTCGCGGCGAGCGTTCGAGACCTGGCCGGAGTTCCGGCGGCAGACATTCCGGAACTGTCCGAACGCGTCGCCCGTCAACGCCTCCTCGCCGCCCTGGAGCGGGCCGCCTCGTGGGATCGCGGGGGCCTTCTGCGAACGTCCGGCTGAACCGGCACAGTTCGCTGGGAAGCAGTGACATCATGCCCGCACACATCGAACATGTCGAACCGCGACGTGCCACCACTACCAGGAGGAGACAGCCATGAGCTCGCACGAGAAGAAATGGTCGGTGGACATTGTCATCGACGAACACGACTCGGAAGAAGGCGGATCCCGGACTCGGGCCGAGGCGCGCCTACGCACACAGGACACCACGTCGCTGGTCGGCGTCGGAATGGCCCGCCGCAATCCGCACGACACCGAAATCCCTGAGATCGGAGACGAGTTGGCCACCGCCCGCGCGCTCGCCGATCTCGCCCACCAACTGATCGAAACCACGGTCGCGGACCTCGAAGCGGCCACGCGCAAGACCGTTCACCTCGACGCGTAAGGCAGACCGTCGATCGGCATGCCGACGGCCCACAGAAGAGAGGTCCGCGTTCCGATTCGTCGGCGCGGACATCGACACCAGTTCGCTTGCCACGGAGAACCTGACCTTCTCCGAGTTCGCCAGGCGTGTCGGGTGTTTCACTAATGTTCTGCGGGAAAGGGACCGGGACCGGCGGCCACCCGGATCCGGCTCGGCGGCGCCCATGTCCTGGTGACCACGGCCCTGCTGTACCGGCGGCGGGTCGCGAAAGTCCGGGAGGGACGACGACGTCGAGATCTGGCGCACTACTATCTGGCCGACGACTCACCATTTTGTGAACAGTTCGACCTCGACTCGATGGACTGGCTGAACTTCCTCGTGCGGTTGCACACGAAATTCGGGATCGGCATCCCCGAGGCGGACCAGCGCCAACTCGTCACACTGCGGGACGCGACCGAAGACGTGTCCACACGGATGGAGGGGAGATGCGTGCTACCCGATATCGGGTTGCGCGGGTGACCCGATTTCCTGCGCCGCGCGGTTCGCGCGCCTGGCGACCGCCTCCTCGTCGGCCGCCGAGCGGAGCAGTCTGTGTGACAGGTCCGCCAACGCGCGCGCGACCGCCACCTTCTTGCTGATGGTCACCGCGGTGGAGTGGCGGGCGAACAGCCGTGCCCGCCCAGCGCCCTCGAGCGTCACACCATCGAGCCCCAACAGCCGCGCCCGCGCCGACACCGACATCTCGGAGCCGTCCGCCATGTGCTCGTCGAGACGGACATCCACCGACCATTGCTGCTCATTCACTGTGCGCTCCCTCGTCGCGTGCGTTCGATCATGTGTTCAGCGAACCTCGGTCCGCGAGCGCCGAGGTAGAGCACCCGGTCACTGGGCGCGGTGACCTTCGTCGTCGCGACCCGTGCCCGCTGCTCCTCGCCCGATCAGAGGATTACACCGGCGGCGTGCCGCGATCGTGAGTGCGGCCGCCCGGCTCCGACTATGCCGGAGGAAAGGCCGAACGGCCCTTATCACCGCCGGGTGTGCGCTGGCTCAATGGGAGATGAGTGGTCACGGCAATTCCGCCGGCGGAGGAGTCAGCGTATGGGCAGCGCACGTGTCCAGCGACCGGGTGAACGAATCCTCGACCGCACGGGCCTCGATCTTCTGATCGAGGTGCTTCGTGGCCACGGATATCGGGTGGTCGGCCCGACGGTTCGTGACAGCGCCATCGTTCTGGGAGAACTGGATTCGGGCGCCGATCTGCCGACGGGGTGGGGCGTGGAAACCGGCCCCGGCACGTACCGGCTGCACCGCCGCGACGACGACGCGGTGTTCGCGCACTCGTCGGGCCCGCAGTCGTGGAAACAATTCCTGCACCCGCCGCGGCGGCAACTGTGGTCCACCGAACCGGACGGCTGGTGGGAGGCACCCGTCGACGACGAGACACCGTATGCGTTCCTCGGAGTGCACGGTTGCGACTTGGCGGCGATCGCGATCCTGCGTCGTGTCCTGTGTCCGGACCCGGACGCGGACACACCCACCGCGCGCCGGTTCCGGAACCTGTTCGTCGTCGCAGCGCAGTGCACCGAACCCGGCGGGGTGTGCTTCTGCGCCTCCATGGGGACCGGCCCCGCAGCCGGTCCCGGGTTCGATCTGGCGCTCACCGAACTCCTCGACGACCGCGCCCACCGTTTCCTGGTCGACGTCGGCTCCGAAGCCGGCGCCGAGATCCTCGGCGACGTCGAATGCCGCGTTGCCGAACCCGGCGACGTCGACGCCGCACGCACCGCGGTCGCCACCGCCACCGAGCGTATGGGCCGGCGCATGCCGGAGACGGACCTGCGAGGACTGTTGCAGCGTTCGCGGGACGCCGACGTCTGGGAGGACGTCGCCGACCGGTGCCTCACCTGCGGCAACTGCACCATGGTGTGCCCCACCTGCTTCTGCACCACCACCGAGGACATGACCGACCCGACCGGCGAGCACGCCGAGCGGTGGCAGCACTGGTCTTCCTGTTTCGAACTCGACTTCAGCCACCTGCACGGCGGCGATGTGCGTACCTCGGGGGAGAGCCGCTACCGACAGTGGATGTCCCACAAACTCGGCACCTGGTTCGACCAGTTCGGCAGCTCCGGCTGCGTGGGATGCGGACGGTGCATCGACTGGTGTCCCGTCGGCATCGACATCACCGAGGAGGCGGCGCGGCTGGCGCAACTCCTCCCGGTGTGGGGGCAGGACGACCAGTGAACGCCGGCGAACCGGTCCTTCCGGCCGCGCTCGCAGCGCTCGCCGAGAAACAGCGTGTCCGGCTCGCAGAATTCACGACGGCGACCCGATTCGCTCCCGGCGCCGTCGTCTTCCGGGAGAACGACCCGGCGACCCGCTGCTGGCTGCTGCAGACCGGCAGTGTGGTCCTGACGACGGTGGTGCCGGGGCACGGCACCGTCAGCCTCGAGACACTGCACGGCGGCGACATCCTGGGCTGGTCCTGGCTGGGCACGAATCCACGCTGGCAATTCACAGCGCACGCCGTGACCGCGACCGACGCCACCGAACTGGATGTGATCGCCCTGCAGGCGACAGCCGCCGACGATCCGGCCTTCACCTACGCGGTCACCCGGGCGCTGTCGGGGGTGCTCATCGCCCGCCTCCAGTCCACCCGGGCGCGGCTGCTCGACCTCTACGCCGGCCACCGTCAGGAGTGACACCCGTGCCACAGGACTGCATGCTTCCGCTCGGTTACCGCGTCGCCTCCCGCACGGTCGAAACGCACGACACCGTCACCCTGACGCTGCATCCGATCGGCGTCCTACCCGAAAATCAGTTCACGCCAGGTCAGTTCATGATGCTGTACGCACACGGTGTCGGGGAGGTGGCCATCTCGGTCAGCGGCGACCCGGCGCGGGACCGCGACACCTTGGTCCACACGATCCGGAATGTGGGCGCCGTGAGCCGGGCCCTCCACGACGCACCGGTCGGCACCGTGCTCGGTGTCCGCGGTCCCTTCGGACGCGGGTGGGACCTGCGCAGCGAGTCCGGCCGGGACCTCATCATCGTCGCCGGCGGCGTGGGACTGGCACCGCTTCGTCCGGTGATCCTCGCCGCCCTCGCCGCCCGCGACCGGTTCCGGCGGATCACCCTCGTCGTCGGCGCGCGGACTCCGTCGAACATCCTCTTCCGATCCGAGCTGTCCGCCTGGCAATCCCGCGACGACCTTGCCGTCGAGCTGATGATCGACCAACCGGTCTCCGGCTGGACGGGTGCGGTCGGATTCGTCACCGAAGCCTTACACCGGGTGCCGGTCGATCCGGCCCGGACCACCGCGTTGCTGTGCGGACCCGAACCGATGATGCGGTTCTGCGCCCGGGCCCTGACCGATCGGGATGTGCGCCCCGGCGACATCCAGGTGTCCCTCGAACGGAACATGCAGTGCGGTGCCGGAGTCTGCGGTCACTGCCAGCTCGGTGAGCTTCTGCTGTGCCGGGACGGCCCGGTCGTCGACTACACCGTCGCCGAACCCCTCCTACGAACACCGGAGCTGTGATGAGTGCACCCCCGAAGACCACTCCGACGCTCGCTGTCTGGAAGTTCGCCTCGTGCGACGGCTGCCAGCTCACGCTCCTCGACTGCGAAGACGAACTACTGGCACTGTCCGAGGCCGTGTCGATCGCGCACTTCCTCGAGCTGTCCGACACCGTCACGGGCGGACCGTACGACGTCTCGCTCGTCGAGGGATCGGTCACCACGGCCGCCGACCGTGACCGCATCCGCGCGATCCGCGAGCAGTCGCGGTTCCTCGTCACAATCGGGGCCTGCGCCACCGCCGGCGGAATTCAGGCGTTGCGCAACTTCGCCGACATCGATGAGTTCCTGGCGGTCGTCTACGCCAGCCCCGACTACATCGACACCCTCGCGACCTCGACCCCGATCTCGGCGCACGTTCCGGTCGACTTCGAACTGCGCGGCTGCCCAATCGACCGACGCCAGCTCCTGGAAGTGATCACGGCGTACCTGGCGGGGCGGCGGCCGAACATCCCGAACACCAGCGTGTGCACCGAATGCAAACGTCGCGGCCTGACCTGCGTGATGGTCGCGGACGGCACCCCCTGCCTCGGTCCGGTGACCCATTCCGGCTGCGGTGCACTGTGTCCGGCGGTCTCGCGAGGGTGCTACGGATGTTTCGGCCCGACGACCGACCCGAATCTCGCGTCGATGACGGGATGGCTGCGCACCTGCGGAATGACCGATTCCGCCATTGCCCGTGTCTTCGCGACTTTCAACGTCGCGGCGTACGGTACCGGCAACGGCGGACGTCCGGAATGACATCCGCCCGTAGGGAGCTGATCGTCCGCGCCCTCGCCCGTGTCGAAGGGGAAGGCCGACTCGACGTGACCATCCGCGACGGCCGCGCGGACCGGGTGGCCCTCGCGATCTACGAGCCACCCCGGTTCTTCGAGTCGTTCCTGCGTGGGCGGCACTATCTGGAACCACCGGACATCACCTCCCGGATCTGCGGCATCTGCCCGGTCGCCTATCAGGTGAGCGCCTGCAATGCGCTCGAACAAGCCTGTGCGCTCAAGATCGACGATGCCGTTCTCGATCTGCGGCGCCTGCTCTACTGCGGGGAGTGGATCGCGAGCCACGTGCTGCACATCTACTTCCTGCACGCCCCCGACTTCCTGGGTCTGCCGGACTCGATCGCACTCGCCCGCACCGATCGCGCCGCAATCGAGCGGGGACTCGCCCTGAAGAAGGCGGGCAACGCCATCCTCGACACCATCGGCGGCCGTCCCATCCATCCGGTGAACGTCCGCGTCGGCGGCTTCCATCGCGCACCGACCCGCACCGAACTGGCTCCGCTCGCCGAACAACTCGGCGCCGCGCTCGAGTACGCGGTGGCCACGGTTGACTGGGTGTCGTCGTTCACCTACCCCGACATCGAACTCGACCACGATCTCCTCGCACTCCGGCACGAATCCCGATACGCCATCGAAGACGGCGAGATCGTCTCGTCCACCGGACTGCGTTGCCCGGCCGAGGAATTTCCCCGGCACGTCGTCGAACACCAGGTGCCGCACTCCACCGCTCTGCACGCCGAACTCGACGGTCGGCGTTATCTCACGGGCCCGCTCGCCCGGTACTCCCTCAATTCGTCCCAGTTGACGGGGCAGGCCGCATCGAGTGCCACCGCAGCGGGACTCGACGTGCAATGCCGCAATCCGTATCGCAGCATCGTCGTCCGCGCCGTCGAAGTCGTGTACGCGGTCGAGGAAGCCCTGCGGATCATCGACCGCTACCAGCGGCCTGCGCCATCTTTCGCCGCCGCCGCACCGAAATACGCCGTCGGACACGGCGTCAGCGAAGCGCCGCGAGGACTGCTGTATCACCGCTACGAACTCGATACCGACGGCCTCCTCACGGCGGCTATCATCATCCCGCCCACCTCACAGAACCAGGCGGCCATCGAACACGACCTCCGCACCGCCGTGAACGCACATCTCACGCTTGCCGACGACGACCTGACCGCGGTGTGTGAGCGGATCATCCGCAACTACGATCCGTGCATCTCATGCGCCACTCATTTCCTCACCCTCACAATCGACCGCCGATGACCGCCGTTGTGCTCGGGCTGGGCAACGACTACCGCCGCGACGACGGCCTCGGACCCGCCGTCGCACGTGAAGTCGCTGCCCGCGTGGCAGCGGACATTCGGGTGTCGACCTCGGACGGTGACCCCACCCGCATACTGGACGCCTGGGCCGGAGCGGACCTGGCCGTCCTGGTCGATGCCGTCGTGTCCGAGCCACCACGACCCGGAACCGTTCATCGATTCGACCCGACCGCCGTTGCCGAGCTGCCAACCCCGAACACCAGCACACACGGTGTCGGACTGGCCACGGCACTCGAACTGGGGCGCGTGCTCGACCGACTGCCCCGCCGGTGGGTGCTCTACGCTGTCGAGGTGGTCGACCTCGGATACGGCCGCGGGCTCTCACCCGTGGCCGCGGGAGCAGTCGAACCGGTGGTACGGGCGGTGCTGTCCGAACTCGCGAGCACTACCGGACAACAATCAGTGGGCAGGTCACCGAATGCGCCAGCGCCCGACTGGTCGAACCCAGCAGCATGCTCGTGAACCCGCCCCGCCCACGGCTGCCGACCACGATCAGCTGTGCATGCTCGGCCTGCTCCCGCAGATTCCGAGCCGGCTGATCCATGACCACCAGCGGTCGCACCGTCACATCCGGGAACTCCTCGGCACGGCCGGCCACGCTTTCGGACAGCAGTGCACGCTCGCGGCTCTCGACCTGCGACCAGTCGACATCGCTGGGGAACGGCGCGTACAGATCGATATCCGACCACGCGTGCACCGCCACCAGATCGACGCCGCGCAGCGCCGCCTCCTCGAACGCCATCGTGATCGCGGATTCGCTGTGCTCGGAGCCGTCGACACCGACGACGACCGGACCGGAAATGGCGTTGACCTCGGTGTGCGGGAGGCCGCGTACGACGGCGACCGGTGCGTGCGCGTGGGCCACGACCGCGGCACTGACCGACCCCAGGACCGCACGTTCGAAGAACCCGTGCCGATGCGCGCCGACCACGACCATCCGCGCGGACTTCGACCGCTCGATCAACTCGCCCGAGGGCACCCCGGTGCAGAACGCGGTGTCGACGTCGAGGGTATGCCCCGCCGCGGCCTGGGCGACCACCTCTTCCGCCTGCGCGAGTCGCTGCTTGGTGGCGAGTTCCTCTTCCTCGAAGAGGCTGACGGGAACCCCGATCGGCACACCATAGGTACCGGGCACGAACATGGTGGTGACCAACGTCAATGGAGCGCTGCGCAACGCAGCTTCCCGCGCAGCCCACGACACAGCCTGCAGGGACGACTGCGACCCGTCTAACCCGACGACAATCGGATGCTGCGCGGTCATGATGGTCTCCTCGAATTCGCGTGAATGATCCCGTCAACACCATCGTCACCGCCGCCGCAACCGGCGCCGTAGGGGAGAAGGTCCTCACCTTCGCGGCACTGGTCGAAGGTCAGGGCAGCGGCGCGGACCAGTGAGTCGATGACCGACAGTGGGCCCGACATGTGCACGGTGGTCTGTAAGCCGGAGTCGGCGGTGGTCTCGGCGAGCAACTCCCGCAGCCGCAGCTCGGACAGGGGTCCGAGGAGAGATCGGGGATCCCGCTCATCCTCGTGTGGGATCACCCTCGGCATTGTTCCACGGCGAGCGCCTGGCAGGGCGCAAAGAGGATGCGCACACCCGGGCGGGTCAGGTCGGGGGTGGGCTCATGTTCGTGGCGATGACGGCGGCCTGGGTCCGTCGCTCCACCCCCAGCTTCGTCAGCAGCCGTGACACGTAATTCTTGACCGTCTTCTCCGCGAGGAACATCCGCTCCGCGATCTGCCGGTTCGTCAGTCCCTCACCCAGCAGGGCGAGAAGGGTCCGTTCCTGGTTGGTCAGGCGGGAGATGGTTCCGCGCTCCGAGCTCGCGTCCGACCGCAGTTTTGCCATCAGCGCTGCCGCCGCGCGACTGTCGAGCAGCGACTTGCCTGCGCCCACGTCGTGGACCGCTTCGGTGAGTTCCATGCCGCGGATGTCCTTGACCACGTACCCACTCGCACCGGCGAGGACGGCATCGAGCATCGCCTGATCATCGGTGTACGAGGTGAGCATCAGGCAGCGGATGCCGGGCATCCGAGACATCAGTTCGCGACACAACTCGACTCCGTTTCCATCGGGTAGACGGACGTCGAGCACGGCGACATCGGGTCGGAGCGCGGGGATCCGGGCCAGCGCCTGGAAATACGACGCCGCCTCTCCGACTACGGTGAGATCCGGGTCCGCGGTGAGAAGTTCCGCGATGCCACGGCGCACGACTTCGTGATCGTCCACGAGAAAGATGCTGATCATTCGGCAACCTCCGCTCTACAGGTCGGTGCCGCCACTTCCCACAGGTGACGGCAGCGGACGAGTGCACGAGATCTCGGCGGGAATGCCGTCGCGATTACCGCGGATGCGATACGACCGACAACACCGAGTCTGTGGGGCGCCGCGGTGTCTGCCGCGGAGTGAGCTTCTTGTCCGTCACACCCAGCCGAATCAGGGCCTGAGGAAATCCTCGGTCGGGGAGCAGTTCACGGATCGACTCACGGCTCTGCCGAAGTTCGGTCATATGGGTCAGGGGGCAGGTCGCAAGGCCCTCCACCGTCGCCTCCAGGAGCACCGCCGACAGCGCCTCGCCGGCGCGGAGCCAGTCCGGCCGCCCATCCGCATCGGTGCTTATCACGAGCACCGTGGACCGATCGATCTCCTCGGCGGAATCTTTGTCGCGACCGGCGGGAAAACCGCGCCCGATGTCCACCCGGGAGAGGTTCTCCGCTGTTGCCAGAGCATTCGGGGGAATCCCACCGGATCGAATGGAATGACCTGCCCACCAGTGTAACTCGGTGTGATATGCGGTGTCGTACCTTCGTGCTGCGGCCGTGATCTCGGTGGCTGCCGCGAGGGTCGCGCGAGCTTCGGGTGGCAGGACCGTCAGATGCACCCCCGGGGCGCGGATAACATCCGGCAGAGTGCGCGGAAGCGGCGACTTCACACTCAACGGACCAAACGGACGCCGATCCGAATACCGGTGGCGGATCGCGGAGAGGAGATCGAAGTCGTGTGACTGCGGGTGCGCGTCATGTTGGAACCTGATCGTCGCCAGATGCCCGGAACGAAGCCCGTCGGGAAGTCGCTCGATCTCTGCCGTCCATCGCAGAGCGGTCAGCGCAGTTTCCAGGTGATGCAGTGCAGCGCCACAGCTGACCACCAGTTGCCGACCCTTCGGATCGGTCGACGCCAGGAGCCGGCCGCGGTCGGTGTGCAGGTCCAGGCGACCGTCGGAATAGGTCCACTGCCACGGCTGGCTGTTGTGCACCGAGGGTGCACGACACGCAAGGTCCACCGCGATTCGAACCACGTTCACCTCAGGAATTGTGGTGTCCACGATCGTCTCCACTTCAGTCCACGCTACGTCACGATTCGTGCCGGAGATCTGGTGCATGACAACAGTGTCCATCGCGCGGGGTCTGCGGGTTAGGGCCGATTGTCATCGGTGACAGGGCGCACCGTCGGCAGCACTGCGGTCCGTCCGCGCGACCGTCATTCGGGGACCGAAGACCCTACTGGCATCGTCCCGACAGCTGAGAGCCTGGGCACATGGCCACTCCGCTCGACGTCCGCACCGCGGGGCTCACGAAATCGTACGGTTCCGTCCCCGCCCTCGACGAACCCACCGGAAGACTCGATCCCCTTCGGCGCAGGTTCTCCATCACCGCCCCGCCGGCCACGATATCGGCGCTGATCGTCGTCGTGGGATGCAACCGGTGGGACATGGTGAGGTAGCGGTGACCGGGCACGGCACGGGCGGCCGGCAGATCGTCGCCGGGGTCGACGGCTCGGCCGTGGCGGAGGCGGCGGCACGCTGGGCCGCCGCTGTCGCCGCGCAGTGGAATGTGCCGCTCCGACTGGTTCACGTCCTACCACAGGCACCTGTCTTCTATGGGGTGCCGGCACCGGTCCGGGACATCGAGGCGCACCGTGTGCTCGGCGACGCCGCGCTCGCGCGTGCCGCCGACATCATCCGCGGCGAACAACCAGCCGCCGCGATCGAATGCACAACCATGACGGGGCCGACTCCCGCCGATGTCCTGCTGGATGTGGCATCGTCGGCCTCGATGGTGGCGATCGGATCGTCGTGTGCCGGGCCCGTCGAGGGATATCTGAACGCCACGGCCCTACGGCTGGCGCACCACGCCGAATGCCCGGTCACTGTGTGGCGGCAGGCCACGGGTCCCGCCGTGCCCGACCGCTGGCCGGTGATCGTCGGCGTCGACGGAAGCGAGATCAGCATCGCGGCGGTGCGGTGGGCGTGTTCGTTCGCGGAGTCGTTCGCGGTGCCCGTCGTGGCCGTTCACACCTGGACGGGCGTAGCGCCCCAAGGGGATTCGCATCGCCACGAGTATCCGGTCGAGGCGGCAGAGAGCGTACTACTCGCCGAAAGCGTCGCCGGCTGCCGGACCGAGTACCCCGACGTGACGATCGAACAGGTCACCGAACGCGGCACCCCGGCGGATGCCCTGCTCGCGCGGTGTCGTCAGGCGCAACTCCTGGTCGTCGGAAGCCACGGGCGAGGAGCGCTGGGACGGGCGCTGCTCGGATCGACCAGTCAAGACATGCTGCATCGCGCTCCCTGCCCCGTCACGATCTGCCGTCCGGACACGATTCCGGCACCGCCCCACACCGATGCCCCATCCGTCCCGACGGATTCGAGGAGAACACCGTGACGAACGCACCGATAGTCGTGGGCGTCGACGGATCCCCGTCGTCGTCGGACGCCGTGCGATGGGCTACGCGTGAGGCCGGAATGTGCCACGCTCCACTCCTGATCCTGTCGTGCGTCAGCTATCGCGGCGCCGAGGCCGTCCCCTGCATCGGAACCGAACTGCGCGCCCGCGCCGAACGAGACCTGGCCGCCGCGGTCGGGATTGCGCAAACCCAGAACCGCGGGGGCGGAGTCGAGATCCGCACCGAGGTACATGCGCAGTACGCGCCCGCGGCGCTCGTCGATTGCTCGGACTCCGCGAGGATGATCGTTGTCGGCCGGCGCGGTCTCGGTGAATTCACGGGCGGCTTGCTCGGTTCCGTCAGCTCGATCGTCGCCCGCCACGCACGCTGCCCGGTCGCGGTGATCGAGGGGTGGTCTCGGATCGAGGACGGCGCGGGGCCGGTCGTCGTCGGAGTCGACGGATCCGCCAACAGCGCCGCCGCCATCGACGTCGCGTTCGAAGAATGTGCACTGCGTGGTGCTGAACTGGTTGCGCTGCACGCCTGGTCCGATCAGAACCTGTCGCAGATCCACATCGATCCGCAACAGTGGACGGCCGCAGAACAGTCAGAGCGGTCCCTGCTGGCCGAATGCCTCGCGGGGCGCAAGGAGCAGTATCCCGACATCGCCGTGCGGGTCGTCGTGGTCAGAGATCGTCCGGTGCGTCACCTGCTGGCCGAGGCGGAGGAAGCTCAGCTGATCGTGGTCGGAAGCCACGGCCGCGGCGGATTCGCCGGTATGACACTCGGTTCGACCAGCGAGGCCCTGTTGCATATCACCACGTGCCCGCTGCTGATCGTGCGCCCGCACTCGGAGGGGTGACGCCTTTTCCCCTGAAAGAGATATCTTCGGTGAGAGAGAGGAGGGGACGAATAATGCACAGCAGACGAAGCCGCAAGTCGTGGTCTGATCTGACGCACCGCCAGCGCACCGCCGTCGCCATGTCAGCGGCAGTACAAATGGCACTCGCGATCGCCGCGTGGACCGATCTCGCTCGCCGCGATCCGTGGCAGATCAACGGCAGCAAGAAGATGTGGGCCGCATTTATCGCGGTCAATTTCATCGGCCCGATCGCTTACTTCACACGCGGTCGCCGCGACGAGACCTCACCGCACACCGCGTAGGCTCTCCGCACCGCGGCTGCAACACCCGACGACAGGGATGTCCCCGGGCACGGGTGCATGACCCTGTCCGCGCGAGGGCGACGAACTCAGCGGGCGACGATCAGCGGGCAGGTGACGGAGTGCAGCAGGGCCCGGCTGGTCGATCCCAGCAACATGCTCGCGAATCCACCACGACCGCGGCTGCCCACAATCAGAAGTTGTGCGCGTTCGGCTTGTGCGCGCAAATTGTGGACAGGACGATCTATCACCGCCACCGGCTGGACCTTGACGTCCGGGTAGTCCTCAGCGCGACCGGCCAGACTTTCGGCCAGCAGTGCCATCTCGCGGGTGTGCTGCTTCTCCCATTCGAATCCGCTACCGCGCCAGCCCGCGAGATCGAGGTCGATATCGGACCAGGCGTGCACGGCCACCAGCCCGACGTGCCGCTGCGCAGCTTCCTCGAACGCCACGGAGATCGCAGGTTCGCTGTTGGCTGTCCCGTCCACCCCGACGACGACCGGTCCGACTATCTCGGTCACCTCGGTATGGGGGAGGTCGCGGACCACCGCGACGGGACATTGGGCGTGGGTGACGACTGCGGTACTGACCGAACCGAGCAGTGCCCTCTCCACCGGGCCGTACCGGTTGCTGCCGATCACCACCATGCGTGCCGTCTTCGACCGCTCGAGCAATTCGTGAGCCGGTGAGCCCGTGTCGCGCGCGATCTCGATGTCGATGTCGTGACCGTCGGCGGCCGCCCGAGCAAATTCCTCGGCCTTTGCCAGGCGTTTCCTCGCATCGAGTTCCTTGTCGTCGAAGAACCTGGCGGGTATCCCGGCAGGGACCCCGGGGTCGCCGAACGCGGAGGTGACGGTGACCAGGACCAACGGGGCGTCGTGGTAGACGGCCTCTCGTGCGGCCCAGGTCACGGCCTGCAGTGCCGACTGCCCGTCTACTCCGACGACGATCGGCTTGTGGGCGGTCATGATGGTCTCCTCGACTGAGTGTGCGTTCGCCCGATTCAACAATCGTCTTCGCTGGTACAAACGCCTCATAGAGCCGAAGGTCCCGCCTTCCGGAAGGGCCGCCGTGCATTGACGACAACCGAAGTCACCAGTCACCGACCGAGGGACGCGAGATGACCTTGGTCTCTACAGACCTGTGACACGAGCCGGAAGACTGAGAGTGCGGAACGCAGGAGGTCGTGGTGGCTGGGGAACTGACTACACCAGTTCGAATCTGGCGGTTGGTGCCATGGAGCCACAACGGGCTGATGCGTCCGAGCGACCGCCTCGAATCCGTCATCGTCATCGTTGTAGTCGCGGTGGTCGTACTCCTGCTTCCGGTCGCCGGGGCGTTCGGAACCGCCACCTACACCAGGTTGAGCGACCAAGCACGAGTCGAACAGGCGACCCGTAGCGAGGTGACCGCCGTGCTCGTCGAGGATGCGGCGCGCGTATACAGCGAGGATGCGGTGCGCGGAACTGGAGGGTCCGATCTTGGTCGGGCGCGGGTGCACTGGTCCGTTGGCGGGACGGGGCACACGAAAATGATCGACGTCGATTCCGGGGCGAAAGCGGGCGACGCTGTGAGCATCTGGGTCGACACGAACGGGAATCTCAGTGCGGCGCCGATGACCGGCGGGGAGAGCGCGGTCGCCGCGGTCATCGCCGCCATCGCAGTGTGGGCAACGAGCATCATCGCGGGAGTGCTGCTCCTTCTGGGTGTTCACTGGAGCGCGTCGAGGCACCGCCTCGCGCAATGGAACCGGGAATGGGCCGGGATCGGAAAGGCACCCGGATGGCCCGTGAGCTGAAGTCGACACGGCCGTGAATCCGGACCTCAGGAACACCGCACTGGAAGGCGATGAGGTCGACCATGGGCAATGACACGCTGAGTTTCCTCGACGCCGGCTTCCTGGAAACTGAAGACTCCGACCGGCATGCGAGCCTGACCATCGGAGCGCTGGCAGTCATCGAAGGACCCCCGCCCGATCAGAAGGAGTTCCGCGACGCCGTCGCGGAACGTCTCCTCGACCTTCCACACGCACGCGACAAACTCCGCACGGCTCCACTCGATGTCAGTGCCCCGTCGTGGACGGAAGATTCGAACTTCGACCTCGACCGACACCTGCGACGGGTCGCCATCCCGAACCCGGGCGAGGAGGAGGCACTGTTCGGATTCGTTGCCCGAGTCATGGGGCACCGGCTCGACCGGGACCACCCGCTGTGGGAATGCTGGGTAGTGGAAGGACTCAGCGGCGACCGCTGGGCGATGCTCGCCAAACTCCATCACTGCATGGCCGACGGGATCACCGGAACACGACTGTTCGAGGCTATGTGCGATGAGGTGGAGCCGACAATCGACCCCGCCGCCGACTCGTCGGGTCCGGATCGCCCCGCGCATCAACCACCGCCGGCACCGTCGATCTCCACGCTGCTCTCCCCGAGCCACCAGTGCGAACTACTCGAGACAATCCTGCGCGCTCCTCTCACGATCGCTCGAGCGGGACTCGGAGCGGGCCGGGGACTTGCCCGGCTCCTKACCGAGATGCTGACGTCGTCGTCCGACACTTCACTGATCGGTCCGATAGGAAAGCAACGGCGCTACCGCGGTGCCCGCACCCGGATGGCGGATGTCCGGGAGATCTGTGCGGCATACGGCGTCACGGTCAATGACGTCGCCCTCGCGGCCATCACCGGCGGATTACGGACACTGCTCCTCCGGCGCGGTGAACACCCCGACGCACACACGGTGCGCACACTGGTTCCGGTCTCGGCGCGGTCCGCGAACGACGACGCGGAATCTCTCCACAACCAGGTATCGCTCATGCTGCCGTTCCTGCCGGTCGACATCGAAGATCACGTCGAACAGCTCACCGCAGTGCATCGGCGGATGTCCGCGCACAAGGCAGGCAAGGAAGCGCAGGGCGGAAAGGTGTTCACCACTTTGGCGCAATCCGGGCCGTTCATGCCGCTCGCCTGGGCATTGCGTCTGGCCACCCGATTCCCCCAGCACAGCGTGGTGGCAGTGGCCACCAACATCCCCGGACCCCAACAGACTCGTCACCTCCTCAGCCGAAGAATCGTCGACATCTTCCCGTACGTACCCATCGCACTGCGATTGCGCGTCGGCATCGCAATCCTCAGCTACGCCGACAATCTGACGTTCGGGTTGACCGGTGACTACGACACCACCCCGGACCTCGCCGACCTGGGAACGGCGATCGAACAGGGCGTGTCCTCGCTACTGACGGCAGCCCGGTTGGAGACCGCGGGCAGCCAGAGCTGATCGGGGACCCGCCATCCCACAGTCGCATGTCGGTCCAGCCCTCGGGTGGGTGACGGCAGAATGTCGCGATGACCTCCGGCCCTACCGGTGCGAGGGCCCGGTACGCGAGACTCGACATCACCACGATGGCACCAAGCGGCGCACCTGGCTACGAGTAATGAGGTGGGTGATGGGCACAGCTGCGGAGACGATGCCGAGTTGGCGCACGATCGAGTCGGTGGTCGCGTCGGCCTGCCGGGCGCCATCTCTTCACAACAGTCAACCGTGGCGGTGGGTCCTCGAGCCGGAGGGTCTGACACTGTCCAGTGACCCCGACCGCATCCTGCCTGCCACCGATTCATTCGGACGTCAAATGGTGGTGTCCTGCGGTGCGGCGCTCAACCATCTGAAATACGCTCTACTCGAGCACCATTGGGATTCGGTGATCGAACGCATGCCGCATTCGGCGAACCGCGAGTGTCTGGCAACTGTTGCATTCACCCCCACGGCGGACGTGTCCGAATCCGAGATCTCCATGGCAACGGCGATCGCACGCCGGTACACCGAGCGGCTACCGATGTCTGCACCTACCTCATGGGACGACACCCTGGCGCAGGTCACCGAACTCGCCGAACGCGCAGGAACACAGGTGGAAGACATCGGAGATCGCGCACGACCCGCACTCGAGGCAATGTCACTTCGCCTCCGAGGTCTACGCCGCGAGAACCCGGTGTACCAAGCCGAGCTGCGCTGGTGGGCCGGGCACGCACTGTATCCCGACGGGATTCCGTCGGCGGCGCTACCAGCCGCGCCACCGGGAACTGTCCCGGTCGGACGAGAGTTCCCTCCAGGCACTGCCACGTGTGACCCCGGCGACCTGGAGGACCGTGCAGCGATACTCGTGCTCACCACCGGCTCGGACTCGAGGCTGAACTGGTTGCGATGCGGCGAGGCGCTCTCGGCGCTCCTGTTGGCCTGCACAGCGCGAGGCTTCGGTACGTGCCCGGTCACGCACATGACCGAGCTGGGGGAGACGCGAACCCGTGTGGGTGAGCTGCTCGAGGGCGATGGCCTGCCTCAAGTCCTCATCCGGGTCGGCATCGGGCCACGGGCCGAACCGCTCTCGACAACGCCGAGACGACCGCTCTCCGAGGTTCTCTTCCGCGACCGATCGGAGGCCTGACCGTGCACGGGACTGATCGCGCCGTCACGGCGCTGCAGATGTTCACCAGGCCGTCTCGTGCGGCCGTGATGGCCTGTTCGATGCCGGCCGCAGAGAGCCCACACACCGATCGCGTGTACTGAGCCGTGGAGGTCGCTGTCCTCCTGGCCATCGCGACAGCGCTCGCGTTCGACCTCACCAACGGCTTCCACGACTCCGCGAACTCGATCGCCGCGCTCGTCGCCACCCGGGCCGCTCGCCCCGAACACGCGCTCATCCTGGCTGCTGCCGGGAACTTCGTCGGCCCATTGATCGTGGGAACGGCCGTGGCCGACACCGTCGGAGGAGTCGTCGCACTGCCCGCGAGCGCGACGGTCACAGCGGTCGGCGCCGCACTGACTGCAGCGATCGCATGGAACCTTGTCACCTGGTGGTTCGGGCTGCCATCGAGTTCATCGCACGCCCTGGTCGGCGGACTGGTCGGTGCATCCCTGATCGCTGCGGGCCCGAGTGGTGTGCACTGGGGCGGATTCACCGACGGCCGACCTTCCGGCGTGGTGGGGATCCTGGTCGGTCTGGCAATCTCCCCACTTCTCGGCGCGGTCGCGTGTGCGTTGCTCGCGACCATCGCCTGGAGACTGATGCGACGTGCCCGTCGACGCGCACTCGGCCCGGTGCGCCGCGCCGAATGGGTCACGGCCGCCACACTCGCACTGAGCCACGGTGGCAACGATGCGCAGAAATCCATGGGCGTGATCACGCTGCTGCTCATAGCGGGTGGCCATCTCACCGAGTTCACCGTGCCCCTGTGGGTCAAGCTGGCAGCTGCGACGAGTCTGACGGTCGGAACCGCGTTCGGCGGGTGGCGTATCGTGCGGACGGTGGGGCGTGGGGTGTTTCGGATGACTCCGCTCGACGGGCTGGTCAGTCAGGCCGGCGCCGCCGGCGTGATCCTCGGCGCATCCCTCGTGGGTGCACCGGTCAGCACCACACATGTAGTTGCCGCCGGTGTAGTGGGCACGGGAGCACAACACCGCGCGCGGCATGTGCACTGGAAGGTAGTCACAGAG
The DNA here is from genome assembly GCF_056402215.1 of Rhodococcus sp. P4_B6. NCBI lineage: Bacteria > Bacillati > Actinomycetota > Actinomycetes > Mycobacteriales > Nocardiaceae > Rhodococcus > Rhodococcus sp. P4_B6. The sequence goes on from NZ_JBFUHV010000047.1 coordinate 48,897, forward strand.
ATGGGCGTGGCCTGGGTCGTCACGCTACCGATGACCGCACTGCTGGGGGCGATGCTGTTTCCGGTGTGGGGGGCGATCTGATGCATCGGCCGCGACTGTCCAATGCGTGGTTCCTGCCACGCTCGTTCGACGTGCTGGGCATGCTGCGCCAACAGCTCGACATCGTCGAGCAGTGCATACACGTGTTGAACGACTGGGGACACGGCAAGATCCCGACCCATGATGCCGTCGCGGAGCTGCGGGTCGCCGCAGGGAACGAGCATCGTGCCCGCCGCACTCTCAACGACGCCGTGCGCGATAGTTTCAGCACCCCCGTCGAGGCGGAAGACCTCTTCGAACTGGGGGAGCGTCTCGGCGAGATCACCGAGGCCGGGTACGCCTTGATCCGGGAGTCCGAGCTGTCGTGTTCCGGCCCGACCTGCGCCCCGCCTGATCCTTACCTCGTCGAGTTGATAGACAGGCTCGCGAAAGCGATGGTCCCCCTCGCACAGGGGCTGCGGGCGCTGCCGAGTGGGGACGCGGCAACGTGCGCCGATCACGCTATCGAAGAATTGTCCGCGGTCGAGCACGCCTACCGCGCTGCGATCGCCGATCTCGAAACCGAGCCCGACGTCCGACGGGAGCTGCGTAGACGGGAACTGTATCGCCGCGCTGAACATCTGCACGCCGCGATGATGCGTGTTGCACGGCGGACCTGGTATTCGGTGTACAAGTCGCGGTGAGCACGGCCCGCTCAGCCACTCGGGAGGTCCAAGGAGCAGGCGCGGCGCGAGTGAGGTGACACTGGACTCACCTACCCCGACACGATACCCCCAGGGGTATTATTGGGGTCAGATTTCAGGAAGGGGACACTCGTGGTCGGCGACGACGACAGCATTGCGTTGGTACTCAATCGGCTCCGCCGCGCGCACGGGCAGCTGGCCGGGGTGATCTCGATGATCGAGCAGGGACGTGACTGCAAAGACGTCGTCACCCAGCTCGCTGCGGTCTCTCGCGCTCTGGATCGGGCCGGGTTCAAGATCGTCGCAACCGGGTTGCGTGAATGCCTGACCGGCGACGCTGCGGAGGGTGCCGAACCCATGACTGAGGCTGAACTGGAGAAGCTCTTCCTTGCGCTCGCCTGATCGTCATTCACCCGCATGGCCCAGGGCCGCTCCGATTCAACGCATCGACGATCACACAGCGAATGCCGAACACCAGATCCCACGAACACCGAAAGAAGGCCGAATGGTCATGAATCTCGCATTGTCGACAACACTTCACACAACGTTCGCCGATGCCGTGGAACGCACTCGGAAGGCCCTGTCCGAGCAGGGTTTCGGAATTCTCACAGAGATCGACATGAAAGCCACCTTGAAGGCGAAACTAGGCGAGGACATGGAGGACTATCTGATCCTCGGCGCGTGCAACCCGCCTCTGGCCCACCGCGCAGTCAACGTGGACCGGCAGATCGGGCTGCTGCTGCCCTGCAATGTCGTCGTGCGCGCCGACACCGCCACCGAGAACAGCGTCATCGTCGACGCGATGAACCCAGCCCTGATGGTCGAAGTCACCGGCGAACCGGGACTGAACGACGTCGCCGACGACGCCACCACCAAACTGCGGGCCGCGATCGACTCCCTCACCGCACACCGCGCCTGACACCCACACGGCTGGCGCCGTTACGCGCCCCAGCTGATCAGGGCTGAGCGGGCTGCTCGCTGTCCCTCCACCAGCAGAAGACGAACAACGCCAGCGACGCGACGAGGGTGGACACCACCCACACCGTGAGGGCGATGTCGACCCACGACCCGATCGGCGGGCTTCCCGGCAGGATTCCGCGCAACGGCACGACCGCGAACAGCATCGCCGCCATCCATCCGAGCATGTCCGTGTTGACGGCCCGCTTGCGCCGGAACGTCTGCAGCGCGACGAACGCGGCGAGCCCCGCGAGGATCGTCATCATCAGCAAGAGGATGCCGGCGTAGATCAGGTTCCCGCCCGTGCGCGCGAACAACAGCGCGGCGCCGGTGCCGTTCCGCGAGAGGTCCGTGTCGACTGTCACCGCTTCGGCCCGCGCCTTCCACCCGTCGACTCTGCCGTCCACGAGGAGACCCGTGGGCAGCAGTTCACGGTCGGCGCCGGCGCCCTCGTACGCCTCCACGACCATCGGGTTCACCTCGAACCGGTCGAACGGCCAGTACGCCGCGTTGCCGGTGGCGATGAACTCGGTGTCGAACGTCGTCGGTGCGGCGCCCGCCCGGAACACGATCTCTTCGTGACTGGTGCTCGGGAAGAGCAGCAGGGTGATGTCCCGATTCAGGGTGTCGCCGTTGGCGTGCAGGTACTCCTCGCCGACGGCGATCGTCACCTCGGCCTGCACCCGGTCGGTCGTCGGCTGCAGGGACTTCGCCGTCACCAGGACCACGACCTCGTCGTTGCTGCCCTCGAACGGTCCCTCGTCCTCGCCGGTGCGGCTGCTCAACCCGTACACGGTGAGCGACGCCGCGTAGATCAACGCGAGGAGCAGCGCCGGGGCGACCCATCGGAGGCGGGGATGGTGAGAGTTCATGATCGGCGGCGGATCACAGGGAAGCGGTGCTGATCTCGGGGTCGATCAGGATCTTCGCGTGCACCTCGGGGTCACCCAGCGCGGCGAACGCGGATTCGACCCCGGGCAGGCCGACCGTGCCGGTGATCAGCGGTGTCGGATCGACCTTTCCGTCGGCCAGCATGTGGAGGGTGTCGCGGAATTCGCGGGGGTCGTAGGCGACGGCGAAGCGGAGTTCGATCTCCTTGTTGACCGCGAGCGCCGGCCGGAACGTGTCGGTCTCCATGCACACCCCGACCACGACGACGCGGGACCGCAGCGGGGCCCCGGCCAGGATGCCGTCGATGACGCCGGGCATGCCGACGCACTCGAAGACGACCGGCCCGGACGGTGTCGCGCCCACCGTGTCGGCGAGGGCGAACGCATGCCACCACGGCAGCCTCGGGATTCGGCGCAGTTTCTCCATGGTGTCCAGCCCGAGACCGAGCACATCCGTGATCGAGGTCGTTTCCCGACGTCGCGGATACGACGTCCAGGGCGACGCCGCGGCAGGGTCGACGACGACGTCGGCACCGCACTGCCGGGCGAGTTCGCGGCGGCGGGTGGAGAAGTCGGCGGCCACCACGGTACGGACACCAGTCGCCTTCAGCATGCTGATCACCGCGAGACCGATCGGGCCGCACCCGATGACGACCGCGTTCCGGCGCTTGCCGACGTCACCCTTGCGCACCGCGTGCCACGCCACCGACATCGGCTCGGTCAGGGCCGCCTTCTCCGCCGTCAGACCGTTCGGGACCGGCAGCGTCATCGACTCCTGCACCACCACCTGTTCGGCGTAGCCACCGGGCGCCGAGGCAGACAGGCCGGTCAGGTGAATCCCGGCGCCGGTGCGGACGATCGGCAACGCCACCACCGCGGTACCCACCGGCCACCGCTTCCGGCAGCCGGGCCCGTAACCGGCAACGGTGCCGCTGAACTCGTGACCCAGCACGACCCGCTGGTGTGAACGCATGAAGTCGCGGTAGCCGGTCTCGGCGGCCAGTTCCGCCATCTCGTCGGCGTGCACGCGGGCGTGCAGGTCCGAGCCGCAGATCCCGCACCGGGACACGTCGATCAGCACCTGACCCCTGGCCGGGACCGGAGCCGGGACGTCACCGAACTCCAGGCGAGTCTCGGTGCAGACGACTGCCTTCATGGTGACTCCTCGGGGTGCGGCGGGGTCGGCCTCAGCTCCGAACGTAGAACACTCCCGCCGCCGGGACACGGCGATTGCCGAATGGCCCAGGGGTTGTCTCGGTCCGGCGGCGGGTGTAAACCGACAGCATGAGCGTCCTCGGTCAGATGGACTCGTTTCGCCGCGTCTTTCCCACCGCCCGCCGCAACCGGGCAGACCTGTTTCGCTGGTTGCGACGCCGGCCGCAGCTGCTCGCGGCCGTCGGATTCCACGAGGTCGCGCTGGCGGCGAGCGCCCGGGTCGACCCCCGGTTGAAGGCGCTCGCCGAGATCAAGGCGGCCGCGCTGACCAACTGCGAGTACTGCCTCGACATCGGATCGGCGTTCAGCCGTGCGCTCGGGGTCAGCGACGCCCAGTTGCGCGCCCTGCCGGCGTTCCGCGAGAGCTCCGCGTTCGACGACACCGAGAAGCTGGTCCTGGAGTTCGCCGACGCGATGACACGCACCCCCGCCCACATCGGCGACGACCTGCGGCGTTCGCTGCTCGCCGCCTTCTCCGAGTCCCAGGTGACCGAACTCGCCGCGGCCATCGCCTGGGAGAATCACCGCGGACGTCTCAACCAGGCGCTCGGTGTGCGCCCTTCCGGATTCTCCGACAGCGACTTCTGCGCCGTGCCCGAACAGTGACGACAGCGTCGACGCCACCGCCGGACCGTCAGCGGTTGCGGAGCCGCGTCCACCCGGTGAGCACGTAACCGAGCCCCATCCCGAGCATCCACGTGTCCTTCGCGACGGCGGTGCCGTTCTCGTTCGGCCAGATGCTGCCGGGGTTCCGCAGAGCGGGGGTCCTCGCGTACATCGCCACGAGCCCCCCGGAGAACCCGGTGAGCGCGGCCCCCGCGACAACGGTGGGCACGAACGGTGCGAGCAACGCTGCGCCCGTGCCGATCTCGGCGATCGACAGCAACTTGATGAATCGTTCCGGCGGAATCGCGTTCAGGAACGGGAACGCGCCCGCCGCCATACCGTGAACGCCCTGGGCGGTCTGCTCGTCCGCCGACCATTTCTGCAATCCCGTATGGAGGATGAAGCCCCCGGTCGCGATGCGTCCGGGAAGGTCGCCGAGTGTGGTCAGTCGCATGGTGGTCTCCTGTCGTCCGGGTCGAACCAGAGAACTGTTTCCCCACCTCAGCCTCCCACTCGGCAGACGGCCGGGAGCGGTTTCGACGGAGCGGGCCGCCCGGTGGTCGTCGCCGCGCCCGCTCGGGGACGCGGCGACGACGTCATGACCAGCCGCTCAGTGGGCGAGAACCACGTCGGTCGCCGAGGTGGACTCGGCACCGGGTGCGCTCAGCTGCGAAATCCTGCGGGGCAGCGCGACGGCCACCACCGCGCCCAGCAGCGCCGAGATCGCGCCAATCACGAATGCGATGGTGATGCCGGTGTCCGTGTAGAAGACGGCGCCCTGCACGACGGTCGCGATGTGCGAGTTCAACACGGTGAACGCGATGACCGGAAGGATGGCGGGCAGAATGCTCTGGAACACCGCCACCATGCTCGCCGTCGTCGCCTGCAATTGCGGCGGCACCGTGGCGATGAGCAGGTTCGGGATGGAGGCGTACCCCATGCCCATTCCCACTCCCAGGAGGGCGGCGAAGCCGATCAGCAGCGCCTTGTCGTCGTGGATCGTCGCCGTGAGCAGGCAGGCCGCGGCCATCAGCAGCATGCCCACGACCATCAGGATCCGCGGCCTCACGTTCCGGGGAACCAGGGTTCCGACGATCAGTCCGCCGATCACCACCGCACCACCCAACGGAGCCTGGAAGATCGCGAATCCCTCTGCGCTGATGCCGAATCCGTAGCCGAGCCCCAGGATCGCCGGGGTCATGCACATCATCGGGAGCATGATCGTGAAGACCGAGGACGTGCCGTAGCAGAATCCGGCGCCGAGTGCCGTCAGGAATACGGGCCGCTTACCGAAGAACCGGATGTCGATCAGCGGGTCCGGCAGCAGAAGTGCGGACACGATCCACGCCACCAGCAGGGCGACACCGCCGGCGATGAACCCGAGGGTCGACCCCGACGTCCAGCCCCACGACGGCCCGAAGCTCACTCCGACGAGGATGCCGGCGAGTCCCGCGCCGAGGAGCGCGGCGCCGATCAGGTCGATGCGCGACCGCAGACGGACGGTCGATTCGCCGGTCGTCGCCCGGATCAGAATGCTGAGGACCACGAGACCGGCCAGGAAGAACCAGAAGATGCTCCGGAAGCCGAAATTGTCGATCAGCCAGCCGGTGAAGAACGGCGCGGGGATCGCGATGAGCCCCATACCGCTCGTGGCGATGCTGACCGCCAACGCCACCGTCCGGGCGGGGAAGACGTCGCGGATCAGCGAATAGCTGAGGAACAGGCACGGCACGAGCAGCCCGGTCAGGGAGCGGCCGGCGATCAGCACCGCGTACGTCGGTGCGATCGCCGAGATCAGCGACCCGAGCGCCGACAGGCCGACGGCCGTCAGCAGCATCTTGCGCTTGCCGTGGGTGTCGGCGAGCTTGCCGATCAGCGGGCAGGTGATCGCCCCCACCAGCAGGAACGACGTGAGCAACCACGCACCCTGCGTCGTCCGGTAGTGGGTGACGATCTGCGGCAACGCGATCGAGATCATCATGTAGCTGACCGCGAGCATCTCCAGCAGCAACACGATCGAGGCGAGCGAGAAGATCAGTTGGGGCGTCCATCGCTCGTCGGTCGCGTCCTGCTGTCGCGTCCGAGCCGATCCGCCGTCTGGCGCATGGGTGACCATCATCGGGTCCTTTCGAATACCTGCACGGGAACTCGTGGCGGTGCCGCGGCAGTGCGGCGCGCCCGAGCCGGGCGGTAGGGGTGGGTGGTCACATTCGGTGGTCGAAGTCTCGCGAATGTGTAATTGACATCACAGTTCTCGGGAATGCGGCACGCCATGCGGCGTTCCGCCCAGCGGGAGGCCGACACGCCCGGTCTGCACCATCGCCCGGGAAAGGCCAGTTCGCGCCGCCGAATCGGGCGTAGCAGGCGCGGCGGTCGGTTTCTTCGTCGGGCACGGGGCCGGTTGGCGCGAATCGGTGATTCCCGCTCACCGCTCGAGCGAGGATTGACCCATGGCCGCCATGCAGCGCGAGAAACAGTTCCGCCGGCTGAGAACGCCACGCTCGGCGGCCGTCGCGGGAATCGTGTTCGCCGCGTTCTTCTCCGCCAGCCTCGTCCTGCTGCACACCGCGCTGCCTGCCGACCCGTTCGACGAAACCCCCTGGGTGGGAAGCGGTGAGACACGGATCAAGACGGCCCTCGTGCTCGCCCCGTTCGCGGGCATCGCGTTCCTCTGGTTCATCGGCGTCATCCGCGACCGTCTCGGCGACCTCGAGGACCGTTTCTTCGCGACGGTATTCCTGGGCAGTGGCCTGCTGTTCCTCGCGATGGGCTTCATCTCGATGGGCGTGGCGGGCGGCGTCCTCGCGATTGCCCGGCACTCGGGCAGTTCCGCGGACGAGATCGTCTACTTCGGCCGCGAGATCATGCTGCAGATCAACCACGTCTACGCGCTGCGCATGGCAGCGGTGTTCATGATCTCGCTGGGAACGATCTGGCTCCGGACCGGACTGATGCCGCGATTCCTCGTCGTGACGACGTACCTGCTCGCCCTGGCCCTGCTGCTGGTGGTCAGCGTCAGCCTGTGGACGACGCTGGCGTTCCCCGCCTGGGTGCTGCTGGTCAGCATCTACATCCTGGTCACCGGACGACGCATGCGCGCCGCCCGATCCGAGTCTCCCCTGCGTCAGGCGTGATGCGTCGACACCACCCAAGAGTTCACCTGCGTGCGGGCGTGGTGGAAACGAAGTCGTCGATGATGCCGACCACCGCGGCCGGATCCTCGAGGTGCGGGTAGTGGCCGATACCGTCGAGGACGGCGAGCCGGCTGCCGGGCATCGCCTCGTGCGCCGCGTAACCGTGCGAGACCGGGATGATGCCGTCGGAATCGCCCCAGATCAGTTGGGTGGGCAGACCCGCGTTCAGGTACAGCCGGCTCAGCGCGCTCACCGCCTGCCCCCGATGGTCGACGACCGCGCGGAGAGTCCGCAGGAACGCCTGCCGGGTCTCCGGATCGGACAGCGACGAATAGGCGTGCCACATCTCGTCGCCGCGAACCGACTGAACCCCGATCGCCGCCAGCCAGCTGCGAACCTTGTTGCCGGCGTCGCGTATCGCGGCGGGCGCCATCAGGGGAAGCAGGAACTCGGACCCGGGCGCCGCCAGCAACCGCAGGGTCCAGTTCACGTCCGGTCCCAGTCCGCCGCTGCCGATGAGGACCAGGCGCTCACACCGTTCGGGATGCTGATAGCTGAACTGCATCGCCACCCCGCCGCCGAGGGATTGCCCGACCACGGTCACCCGTTCGATGTCCAGCTCGTGCAACAGGTCGCGCAGCCACGCGGCGAACGCGCCCAGCGAGTAGTCGCCGCGCGGTTTGGCCGAATCGCCGTGACCGGGCAGATCCGGGGCCAGCACCCGGTAGCGCTGCGCCAACTGCGGGAGGACCGCGCGCCACGTCGCCGAACTTCCGGCCATCCCATGCACGAGCAGAAGCGTCTCGCCCTCACCGCTCAGCCGGTAGGCGACGTCGTCCCCGTGCAGTGCGATGTGTCGCAGTTCCGACATACAGCGACCTCCCGATCGGGTGATGCAGCGGTCTCACGGTAACGATAGGGGAGTTCCGCTCGATATCGTCATCAACTGCGGCGTGGGAACTTGATCTTCGGCGCCGGGTTGATCTACACGGCACACCGACGTGAGGCTCGAAAACAGGAGGAATCCGCATGAACTCTGTGTCGAGCCCGGCCGCCGCCCGGCCGCGTGTCCTGCTCATCGACGCCGACGTGGCAAGCTCCCTCGTCGAACGCCTCCGGGACGGAGGATTCTTCGTCACCCGAACCTACGCGGAACCGGTGCGGTCGCGGATCGAACCCCCCGACGTGGTGATCGTCGACGCGCGATCACCCCACCTCGACGCCGACACCACCGTGCGGGGATTGAAGGCGATGCGATTCGCCCTCGCCATCGTGGTGATCGGCACCTTCCGTTCCGGCAACCGTCGCAGCGACCTCCTCGAGGCCGGCGCCGACGACGTGCTGGAGATGCCAGTCGGCGCGGACGAACTCGTCGCCCGGCTCCGTGCGATCCTCCGCCGTGTGAAACCCGAGGTGACCGCGCCGGCGCCCGCGGGCAGCCAGGACCTGTGCCTGTGCGAGGAGCGGCACGACACCGACTACGACGGGTTGCGCACCACGCTGACCAGGACGGAATTCGTCCTCTTCACCGTGCTCGCGCAGAACGTCGGCAGGGTCGTCACCCGCCGCGACCTCATGCTGATGGTGTGGGGTGTGACCGTCGAATCGAAGACGAACGTCCTCAACGCCTACGTCTGCTCCCTCCGGCGGAAGCTGGTGGCCGTCGGATCGCCGTATGTCGTCCACACCGTGCGCGGTGTGGGTTTCGCCCTCGGCGAGGACGTACGCCCGGGGACCATCGACCCCGCCCGTCAGGTGTCCGTCGCCGTGTCGTGACACCGGCCCGCGGGAATGGTCACCTACATCCACCCCGACGCCGGCGCACACCCGCTGGGCACTGCCTGACCGGGGAACCCCGTGA